>JANJTH010000104.1 GCA_024711205.1 Planctomycetota bacterium
GGCGCTCGCGCCGGGGCGCGAGCGCCGCGAGGCGCCGTCAGTCGGCGCGAGAGCGGCTGCGCTCGCGGCGGGGCCGGTCGCCGCCGCTGCGGACCGGGGGCTCCTCCCCCGGCTTGAGCGGGTTGTCGACCCGCTTCTTCGAGAGCTTGATCCGGCCCTGCGGGTCGACGTCGATCACCTCGACCTCGATCACGTCGCCCTCGTTGACGACGTCGCGGACCTTCTCCACGTAGCCCTCGGCGAGCTCGGACACGTGGACGAGGCCCTCCATGCCGGGCGAGAGCTCGACGAAGCAGCCGAACTCGCGGATCGAGACGATCCGGCCCGTGTAGCGGGTCCCGATCTTCACCTCGGCGGCGAGGGCGCGGACCATGTGCTCGGCGGCCTCGAGCTTCGAGCCCTTCTTGCCGGCGATCACGACGATCCCCTTCTCGTCGTCGATCTCGATCTTCGTGAGCGTCTCCTCCTGGATCTTGCGGATCGTCTTGCCGCCGGGGCCGATCAGGGCGCCGATCTTCTCGGGGTCGATCGGGACCTGCACGATCTGCGGCGCGTAGGTCGAGATCTCGGCGCGCGGCTTCTGGAGCGCCGCGAGCATCTGCTTCAGGATGTAGATCCGGCCCTGGCGCGCCTGCTGGAGCGCCTCGCCCATGAGCTCACGCGTGAGCCCGTCGAGCTTGACGTCCATCTGGAGCGCGGTGATCCCGACCTGCGTGCCGGCGACCTTGAAGTCCATGTCGCCGCAGGCGTCCTCGCTGCCGAGGATGTCCGAGAGGACGACGGCCGTGTCGCCCTCCTTGACGAGGCCCATGGCGATCCCCGCGACCGGCTTGCGGATCGGGACGCCGCCGTCCATGAGGGCCAGCGTCCCGCCGCACACCGAGGCCATCGACGACGAGCCGTTCGACTCGGTCACGTCGGAGCGGATCCGGACCGTGTAGGGGAACTGCTCGTAGGCGGGGACGACGTTCAGGAGGGCGCGCTCGGCCAGGTTGCCGTGCCCGATCTCGCGCCGCTTCGGCCCGCGGTTCGGCCAGGCCTCGCCGACCGAGTAGGCGGGGAAGTTGTAGTGGAGCATGAACTTCTGGCGCACGGGGTCCATGAGCCCCTCGACGCGCTGGTCGTCCATCACGGTCCCGAGCGTGAGCGAGACGATCGTCTGCGTCTCGCCGCGCGTGAACAGCGCCGAGCCGTGGCAGCGCGGGAGGACGCCGACCTCGATCGTGATCGGGCGGATGTCCGTCGGCCCGCGGCCGTCGTTGCGCTTCTTGTCGCGCACGACCGCCTCGCGGATCACGCGCTTGACGAGGCCCTCCCAGAGGCCCTTGATCGCGTCGGTCTTCGCCTTCTTCGCCGCGTCGTCGAGGCCGGCGGTCAGCTCCGCGATCGCCTCCTCACGGACGGCCTTGATCGCGGCCGAGCGGGCGTGCTTGCCGGGCGTGAAGTTGACCGCCATGACGCGGTCGAAGTAGCCGTGGACCTGGGCCTTGAGCTCCTCGTCGACGGCGGGCGCCTTGAAGTCGATCTTCTTCGTGCCGCAGAGGCCCATGAGCTCCGTGATCATGCCGGCGATCTCGCGGCAGACCTTCTCGCCCTCGAACAGGGCCTCGAGCATGACCTCCTCGTTCACCTCCTGCGCGGCGCACTCGACCATCGTGATCGCCTTCGCGGTCGCGCACACGACGAGGTCCAGCTCGCCCTGGGCCCGGTCCTCGTAGGACGGGCTCACGATGAACCGGCCGTCGCGGCGGCCGATCCGGCAGGCGCCGATCGGCCCTTGCCAGGGCAGGTCGGAGATCGCGAGCGCGGCGGAGGCCCCGATCACGCCGAGCATGTCGGGGTCGTTCTCGTCGTCGGCGGAGAGGACGAGGACGTTCACGCTGACCTCGTCCGCGTAGCCCTTGGGGAACAGCGGGCGGAGCGGCCGGTCGATCTGACGGCTCGTCAGCGTCTCCTTCTGCGATGGCCTGCCCTCGCGCTTGAAGAAGCCGCCCGGGAACTTGCCGGCCGCGCTCGTGCTCTCGCGGTAGTCGCAGGTGAGCGGGAAGAAGTCGATGCCCGGGCGGCCGGGGCCCGAGGCGACCGTGGCGAGCACGATCGTGTCGCCGAGGCGGACGGTGACGGCGCCGGCGGCCTGGCGGGCGACGCGCCCCGTCTCGATCGTGAGCGTGCGCCCGCCGATCTCGCGGGAGACGCTGACGGGGGTCTGGACTGGATTCATGGAGCTCTCTCTCTCTGTCTACGTTTCGTTCTGTGTTGTCGGGGAGCGGGCGCCGGCGCGCGTGGCCCGTACGTGCGACGCGCGCGGTGCACCCTCGAGGGAGGGCGACCGCGCGCGGGTCAGGTCGGACGCGGCACGTAGGGCCGCGGCTCGCGCGGCGCCCGGGAGGGGATTACTTGCGCAGCCCCAGCGACTGGATCAGCTTCTTGTAGTCCTCGTGCTCGACGCGGTTGAGGTACTTCAGGAGCCGGTTGCGGCGGCCGACGAGCTTGAGGAGGCCACGGCGACCGTGGTGGTCCTTCTTCGCCTTCCGCAGGTGCGCCGTGATCGAGTTGATCCGGTCCGTGAGGAGGGCCACCTGGACCTGGGGCGAGCCCGTGTCCTTCTCGTGGGTGCGGTAGTTGGCGACGATCTCGCGGCGCTTCTCGTCAGGGGTCACGGTGCGGAGCCTCTTGCAAGCGTTTCGAGGGGCGCCGACCCGGACGGGCGGCGCTAGGAAGCGTGGGACTCTACCAGGCCCCGACCTGGAAGCAAGGGCAATCGTCTCCCCGCGTCCGCGCCGGGCGGGCGGGTGCGTCCCGGATGCGCGTCGCGTCGGGGGGCGGAGCGCGGCCTGGGGCGGGGCGTTGCCTGCGGGCGGTCCCCGCTGCTAGAACCGCGGGCATGGCCGTTTCCAGCATGCGATTGGGCGAGATCGCCGCGCTCCTCGGGGGGCGCGTGCAGGGTGACGAGGGCACGGAGATCCACGGGATCGCGCCGATCCAGGACGCGCGCCCCGGGCAGATCGCGTTCATCTCGAACCAGCGCTACGTCGGCCACCTGCGGACGACTGGCGCCAGCGCCGTGCTCGTCTCCGACGCGGTCGCGCGCCTGGGCGCGCCGCCCGGGACGGCCCTGCTCGTGCTGGACGACCCTTACATGGGCTTCGCGCGCCTGCTCCGGCACTGGACCGACCCGGGGCCCCGGGTCGTCACGGGCGTCAGCGCGAAGGCCCACGTCGAGCCATCGGCCCGGCTGGGCGCCGACGTGAACGTGCACCCCTTCGCCTACGTCGGGGCGGGCGCCGTCGTGGGGGACCGGGTCGACCTCCACCCTGGCGCCTACGTCGGGGCCGGCGCCGAGGTCGGGGACGACACGATCCTGGGGCCGAACGCGGTCGTGCACCACGGCTGCCGCGTCGGGGCGCGCTGCTTCGTCTACGCGGGGGCGGTCGTCGGGTCGGACGGGTTCGGCTTCGCGCCGGACCTCCGCCAGGGGCTCCACGTCAAGATCCCGCAGGTCGGGATCGCCGTGCTCGAGGACGACGTCGAGCTCGGCGCGAACTCGACGATCGACCGCGCCGTGTTCGGGGAGACCCGGATCGGCCGCGGCACGAAGGTCGACAACCTCGTGCAGGTCGGCCACAACGCGTCGATCGGCCGCGGCTGCTTCGTCGTCGCCCAGGCGGGCATCTCCGGGACCGCGCGGGTCGGCAACGGCGTGACGATCGCCGGGCAGGCGGGGATCGCCGGGCACATCGCCGTCGGCGACGGCGCCGTGGTCGGCGCTCAGGCGGGGGTGCACGGCGAGGTCGAGGCCGGGGGCCGGGTGCTCGGCTCGCCCGCGCTCGACGGCGCGCTCGCGAAGCGGGCCATGGCCGTGTTCCCACGCCTCCCCGAGCTGCGGGCGCGCCTGCGGCAGGTCGAGCGGCGGCTCCAGGCGCTCGAGACCGGGCAGCCTCCGCCCGGCTGAGGGCACTCAGGCGGGCTCGCCGTCCCGCGCGGCGACCCCGGCCGCGAGCAGGACCTGGACATCGAGGAGCCCCACGAAGCGCCCCTCGGCGTCGGTGACGGGCATCTCGTCGAACGCGAACCGCTTCATCGTCCGCCAGGCCTCGGCCGCGAGCTGGTCGGGCCGGACCGTGCGCGGGTTCGCCGTCATCGACGCCTCGATCGGGCGGTCGAGGAACCCGGGGTCGCGCAGCACGTGACGCCGCACGTCCCCGTCCGTGAGGATCCCCACGACGCTGCCCGCGTCGTCGACGACCACGAGCGCGCCGGGCCGGCGGCCGAGCCCGCCCCCCTGCACGAGGGCCTCGCGCGTGGACGTCCCCGTCCGGGTCGGCGGCCACTCGTCGGGGCGGAGCATGAGCTCGGCGACCCGGAGGAGCGAGCGGCCCAGGGCCCCGCCGGGGTGGTAGAGCGCGAACTCCTCGCGGGTGAAGTTCCGGCGCTTGGCGACCGCCATCGCCAGCGCGTCGCCGAGCGCGAGCTGGGCGGTCGTCGAGGTGGTCGGGGCGAGCCCGATCGGGCACGCCTCGGGCGCCTGCGCGAGGAGCAGCAGGCAGTCCGCGTGGCGGGCGAGGTCCGACTCCGCGCGCGAGGTCATGGCGACGAGCGGGGCGCCGATCCGCTTGACGGGCCCGAGGAGCCGCCTGAGCTCCTCGGTGTCCCCCGAGCGCGAGAGCGCGAGCACCAGGTCCCGGGGCCCGACGCGGCCGAGGTCGCCGTGGATCGCCTCGGCGGGGTGGAGGAAGAACGAGGGCGTCCCGGTCGAGGCGAGGGTCGCGCTGATCTTCTGGGCGACGATGCCCGACTTCCCCATGCCGGTGGTCACGACGTGGCCGGCGCAGGCCAGGACGAGCTCGACCGCCTCCTCGAAGCGCCCGTCGAGCAGCTCCCGCTGCGCGGCCACGACCTCCGCCTCGAGGCGCAGCACCTCTCGGCCGAACTCGAGCGAGCTCGCCACGGTCACCTCAGTACTGGATCACGTCGCTCAGGCGCGAGATGCTGATCACCTCGACCTTGCGGACGTGGACGGAGCGGCGGTTCTTCTTCACGCCGTGGCGCGCGGCGTCCATGACGTAGAGCTCCTTCGAGGTCCGGGACTCGTGCATGTCGTGGACGTCCGCGTCCGCCAGCTCGAGGAACCACTCCCCCACGTGCGCGAGGCGCCCGAGGTAGAGCAGCTCGCCCCGCGTGTCGAGGACGACGTCCTCGCCCAGGAACGGCGCCAGCTCGTCGCGCTCGCTGCCCGCGCGGAGCTCCAGCCGGGCCCCGGGCGCCGCGACCTGCTCGGCGCTGTCCGGGTCGTCGCGCCCGCGCACGTCGGGCGCGCTCACCGGAGGTTCCGCTGGATGTCGTTGAAGAAGACGAGGGCCATGAGCCCGACGATGAGGAGGAGGCCCGCCCACTGCGCGTAGGCCATGACCTCGTTCGAGACCGGGCGCCCCTTCAGCTTCTCGACCGCGAGGAACACGATGTGCCCGCCGTCGAGCACGGGGATCGGCAGCACGTTGATGACCGCCAGGTTGATCGAGAGGATCGCCAGGAGGTGGATCAGCTTCGCGAGGGTGTCGTTCGCGGCCACCTTGTAGGCCGTGTCCACGATGTGGAGCGGCCCGCCGAGCTCCTTGACCGAGACCCCGCCCGTGAAGAGGGAGCGGAGGGTCGCGAAGATCCGCGCCGTCTGGACCCACGTCTGGTGGAGCCCCAGGCTGCACGCGTCGAGCGGTCCCCGCTGCACGAGGACCTGCCGCGGCCCGAGCCCGAACCCCAGGTCGCCGAACGTCTTGCCCTCGACCCGCCGCGCGCGCACGACGGCCTGCCGGGGCTTCGTCTCGCCGGCCGGGAGCCAGGACAGGCGGAAGGGCTCGTCCCCGCGCTCCCGCACGAAGCGCCGGAGGCGCAGCGGGTCGCTCGGGGTCACGTCGTCCTCACCCGTCCAGAACAGCTTGTAGTCGTTCGTCCAGAGCGAGAGGAGCCGATCGCCGGGCCGGAGCTCGATGGGCTGGGCGTCGGGGTCCGCGAGCGACAGGACGCTGGGCGAGCCGATCCCGTCGGCCCGGAAGCTCACGCCGAGCAGCCAGCGCCCCGTGGCGCGCCGGATCGCGACCCGCTCGGGCTCCTCCGTGACCCCCGCGAGCGCCGCCTCGACCTGGGCCGGGTTCTCGAGCGCGAGGAGCACGGAGAGCTCGTGCCGCTCGGTCCGTCCGTCGGGGCCGGCGCGGTCGACGACGATCGGCACCGGGACGCCGGGGTGCGTCGCGCCCGTGGTCTGGATCACCTCGTGGAGGGTCGTGTGGCGGACGGGGGTGCCGGCGATCGAGAGGATCCGGTCGCCGAGCTGCAGGCCCGCCACCGCCGCGGCGCCGCCGGGGCTCAGGCTCCGGACCCAGGCGGCGTCGGGGACGTCGAGCCCGATCGAGTACTCGGGGCGCTGGGGGACGTCGACCTCGAGCGGCAGCAGCGTGCTCCCGGTCGGCCGCCCGCCGCCGTCGTAGGTCGTCCGCACCACGGTCAGCGCGACCCGGCCGCGGGCCCGCTCGAGCGCCTGCGCCACCTCCTCGGGAGACATGACGACGTCCGGCGCGCAGCGGCTGTCGATGGGCGAGACGTTGCGGATCCGGTCCACCCGGGCAGGGCTGGCCTCCTCGACCCCGGCGAGGCGCAGCGGGGACTCGGGGGCGAGCGCCGCGATGACGAGCGGGTAACGGACCCCGAGGCGGGCGTAGTTGTCCCCGTCCCCGCGGACCGGCGCCGCCTCGGTCGTGACCGGCTCGCCGTCGCGGAGGACCTCGATCCGCACCGGCCCGTCGGCGAGGGCCACGGAGCCCTGCAGGTCCTGCCACCCGAGGACCTCGCTGCCGTCGATCCGGGTGACCACGTCGCCCGGGCGCAGGTTCGCCCGCGCGGCGGCGCTCCCCGGCTCGATCTCCCCGACCTCGGCGGCGAGGAACTGGATTCCCATGCCGAAGGAGACGACGAACCCGACCGCCGCGAGGACGAGGTTCATGACGACGCCCGCGATCAGGATCACGAAGCGCTTGCCCGGGGGCTTGTTGCGGAAGTCGTCCTGCGCGCCGGTCTGCGGCTGGTCGGGCTCGTCGTCGGCCTGGCCCAGCATCCGCACGTAGCCGCCCAGCGGGAGCGCCGAGATCCGGTAGTCCGTCCCGCCACGGGTGAACCCGAGGAGCCGCCGCCCGAACCCGAGCGAGAACACCTCGACGCGCACCCCCGCCCACTTCGCGGCGAGGAAGTGCCCGAGCTCGTGCACGAAGATCAGGAGCCCGACCCCGATGACGACGCCGAACAGCCCGCGGACCGCGCCGGAGTCCGTCGCCAGCCCGGCCTGGAGCACGGCCGCGGCGATCCCGCTCAGCGTCGGAGGCATCGCGCCGCCTCCTCTCGAGCCCAGCGATCGGCCTCCAGGACCTGCTCGAGCTCGGGGGCCGTCGTGTCTCGCCCCGGTCCTGCGCGCCCGTGCGCGTCGAGGACGGCCTCGACGGTCGCCACGATCTCGGGGAACGCCAGCCGGCCGTCGAGGAAGGCCCCCCGCGCGACCTCGTTCGCGGCGTTGAAGACCGCCCCCGCGACGCCCCGCCGGCGCAGCACCTCGTAGGCGAGGCGGATCGCGGGGAACCGCTCGACGTCGACGGCCTCGAACGTGAGGGAGGCGATGCGCGCGAGGTCGAACGGCTCGGTCTCGAGCGGGGCCCGCCGCGGGAACGTGAGCGCGTACTGGATCGGCACCCGCATGTCCGGAACGCCGAGCTGCGCGAGCACCGAGCCGTCCACGAACTCGACGAGGGAGTGGACGATCGATTGCGGGTGCACGATCACGTCGATCTGCGCGGGCGGGACGCCGAAGAGCCAGTGCGCCTCGATGACCTCGAGCGCCTTGTTCATGAGGGTCGCCGAGTCGATCGTGATGGCGGGCCCCATTCGCCACGTCGGATGCGCGAGCGCCTGCTCCCGCGTGGCCGACGCCATCCGCTCCTTGCTCCAGCCCCGGAACGGGCCGCCCGAGGCGGTCAGGATCAGGCGCTTCACCTCACGGGTCGAGCCTGATTGCAGGGCCTGAAAGATCGCGGAGTGCTCGCTGTCCACGGGCAGGAGCTCGGCGCCATGCGAGGCGGCGAGCTGGCCCAAAATCGGCCCGGCGACGACGAGGCTCTCCTTGTTCGAGAGGCACAGCCGTGCTCCTTGCGACGCCGCCTGGAGGACGGCCGGCAGGCCCGCCGCGCCCGACACCGACGCGAGGACCACGTCGGGGCGCGTGCGCTCGACGAGGCCTCTCGCGGCGTCCTGCCCCACGTGGACGCCGACGCCGGAGCCCTCGAGCCGAGCACGGAGCCGCTCGGCGCCGGCCTCGTCCGCGAGCGCGACCTCCCTGCAACCGAGCGAAAGGGCCTGCTCGGCGAGCGCCTCCCAGCGCCGGCCGGCGGCGAGGCCCACGACCTCGACCTGGTCTCGACCCAGCGCCCTGCAGACGTCGATCGTGCTGCAGCCCACGGAACCGGTCGACCCGAGCACGACCACTCGCCTCGCCAAGACCCCTCCTCCGCGTCCGCAGCGCGCCCGAAGGCGCAGCGAGCGAGCGGCGATTCTCGGGGCACCCCCGCCCACCGTCAAGCGACATCCCGGTGTCAGCACGTGACTTCCGCGCGCAGCGCCGGCCCTCCGCGATTTTCTCCCACGCGTGGCTTGACTCCCCTTCGCGGGCGGCTATCTTCACCCCCGTCGACGGCAGGGACGTCAAGCGCGTTCGTGCCGTGCTCCTTGATCCGCCGACCTCGGGAGAGAGCAGCCTTGCGCTGACTCTTGGCAACGGGGTCGACGGCGAGTAGAAGACTCCACCTCGCCAGCGCGTTGCGTTTGGCGGGCGAAGTCGCCGAGGAACGCAAGACGGCGCGCCGTGCGCTGCTCACCGGGGCATGTCCCCGGAAAAGAGCCACGGCGGTTGCTCGACTGCGTGCTCGGCGCTGATCCTTGAAAACTGATGATTCGGTGCGTTGGGGGCGTGGACCCTGCCCGGCGGAATGACCCGCCGAGCGGTAGGTCTAGTTTCATTAGCCCTCGACGCAAGCAACTC
>JANJTH010000108.1 GCA_024711205.1 Planctomycetota bacterium
TGACCGGCGCTCGCGGCCGGGGGCGCCCCGGCGAGCCCGCCCGCCGCCGCGAGCGCGTCGCGGAAGGCCCCCGCGTCGGGGTAGCGCGCCTCGGGGCTCGCCGCGAGCGCGCGCAGGCACACGGCGTCGAGCGCCCTCGAGACGCCCGGGCGCCGCGCGCTCGGCGGCTCGGGCGGGCCCGCGAGGATCCGGGCCAGGCGCATGGGCAGGTTGGCGGCGGGGAAGGGGGCCTCGCCCGCGAGCCCGCGGTAGAGGATCACGCCGAGCGCGAACACGTCGGCGGCCGCCGTGAGGCCCTTGCCCTGCACCTGCTCCGGCGCCATGAAGGCCGGCGTCCCGAGCACGCCGCCCGACTTCGTGAGCGAGCTCCGCGTCGCGAGGTCGCGCGCGAGCCCGAAGTCGGTCACGCGCGGGCGCCCGTCGCGGCGCTGCACGAGCACGTTGTCGGGCTTGAGGTCGCGGTGGATCACGTCGCGCGCGTGGAGCGCGGCCACGGCGTCGGCCGTGTCGTGGACGAGGCGGACGACCTCGGCCACGCTCGGCGGCGGCTCGCGCTCGAACACCGCCGTGAGCGGCTCGCCGTCGACGAGCTCCATGGCGAGCCAGGGGCAGCCGGCCTCCTCGCCGACGTCGAGGACGCGCACGACGCCCGGGTGGTCGAACCCCTCGGGCAGGCGGGCCTCGCGCTCGAACCGCCGGAGCTGCACGTCGGTCGCCTCGAGCCCCGCCGACAGCACCTTGAGCGCGACGGGCTCGCCGCCCGCCCGCGGGCGGGCCCGGACCACGACCCCCATGCCCCCGCGCCCCAGCTCGGCCTCGACGAGCCAGGGCCCGATCGTCGAGCCGACGATCCGCCCGCGGCCGAGCGGCCCCATGCGGAGCGCGTCGACGAGGCGGACCCCCTCGCCCGACGCGCTCCGCGCCGGCGGTCGCACGCCCTCGCCCGAGCCCCCGCTGTGCTGCCACGGCCCCATGCCGCCGAGTATGGCCCGCCCCCGGGCCACGCGCCGCGGGGCGGCCAGGCCGGCCATCCGCCGTGCGCGGGCCGCGCATGCGTGTCGTCCGGGTCGAGCCCCCAGATCTGGACGAACCGCGCGGGGCCTGGAACGGCCCTGTTGCGCCGACGCAATTGACCTGACTGCAATGCATTATGCGTTCCGTGTCCGTTCTTTGTCATTGGCCCGCTGCTTGCGGCTGAGGAGGACGAAGGCAATGCGGTCGGTGGCGAGGTGCGCCGCGGATCGCCCCAACGACCTAGCGAGGAGTGACCCGTGAAGTTCGATCTGCGTGCGAGCGTCGCGCTGTTCGCCGCCGGGGCCATGGCCCTGAGCGGCTGCGGCGGCGGCAGCAAGAAGAGCGACAAGTCGGCGACGACGGCGCCGGTCGCCTCGGCGGCCTCGAGCGGGCCGGTGGGCGGGGCGGTCGTCGCCTACGCCCGCATGGGCGCGGCGCGCGCCGGGCACACCGCGACGGCGATCCCCCAGGGCGTGCTCGTCGTGGGCGGCGAGGCGAACGGCCAGCCGCTCGCCTCGGCCGAGCTCTACGCGGGCGGCGCCTGGACGCCGGCCGGGCAGCTCGCCACGGCGCGCTCGGGCCACTCGGCGACGCTGCTCTCGAGCGGGCTCGTGCTGATCGCGGGCGGCCAGCGCGACGCGAGCGGCAACCAGCTCCTCGACACGACCGAGGTGTTCGACCCGTCGACGGGCGCCTTCCGGGCCGGCCCGCGCATGGGCGCGGCGCGCTCGGGCCACGTCGCGGTGCCGTTCGCCACGCAGCAGGGCGAGTTCGTCCTGATCGCGGGCGGCCTCGTGAACGGGTCCTCGAGCCCGTCGGCCGAGCTCTACGACGTGCGCCGCAACCAGTTCGCGCCGGCCGCCGCGCCCATGCTCGCGGACCGGCTCGACCCGCGCGCGGTCCTGCTCGCGAGCGGCCAGATCCTGATCCAGGGCGGCCTCACGGGGATCACGCCCCAGGGCATGGCGGTCGCCGCGGCCGGGGCCGAGCTGTTCGACCCCGCCACGCAGGCCTTCGCCCCGGCCGGCAAGCTCGGGATCGACCGGGCCGGCAACGGCCTGGCGCGCACGGACGACGGGCTCGTGCTCGCGATCGGCGGCGACAGCACGGCGCGCAACGAGGCCACGATCGAGGCCTACGACCCGAAGGCCGGCGACTGGAAGGCCGTGACCGCCGTCCTCGCGCAGGCCCGCGCCCGCGCCACGACGACCGCGCTCTCCTCGGGTGACCTGCTCGTCGTCGGCGGCGCCGACCAGGCCCCGCTCGCCTCGATCGAGCGGGTCGTCCCCCGGCCCACCGCGCTCGACGCCCGGGTCGAGGCGCTCGCCGCGCTGAACGAGGCCCGCCAGGACCACACGGCGACCCTCCTCCCGAACGGCAACGTCCTCGTCGTCGGCGGCCGCGGCGCGCTCGCCGAGGTCGGGACCTCCGAGGAGTACGACCCGAACGCGCCGCTCGGCACGCCGTCGGTGACCGTCGCGACCGGCGCCCCGGTGGCCCCGATCGGGCCCGTCGTCCCGCAGCCGACCGGCCCGACCGCGCCGCCCCCGCAGATCCTCGCGATCTACCCGACCAAGGGGAAGCCGGGCGACCTGATCACGATCGCCGGCCGCAACATGGGCCCGAAGAAGCAGGACAACCAGGTCGCGTTCGCCCCGGGCGTGTTCGGGAAGGTCTGGTACGAGGTCCAGGTCAAGAACCTCCCCGTGCTCGGCTCGGTCCAGACGCTCGTCGTCGAGGTCCCGAACGGCGCGCAGTCGGGTGACGTCGCGGTGATCACGGGCAGCCAGCCCTCGAACCCGAAGCGGTTCGACATCGACCTCGCCTCGGCGCCGGCCCCGCAGGTCCTCTACACCCTGCCCCGCAAGGCCGACGTGAACGGGTTCGTGACGATCTTCGGGCGCAACTTCGCCCGCCCGGCCTCGGACAACGTGGTGCGGTTCGCCGGGACCCAGGCCGCGCCGATCGGCGGGATCACGACCCAGAGCGTGCCGTTCCTCGGCAACCTGGCCGTCATGCTCGTGCGCGTCCCGCAGGGCGCGGTGACCGGCGACCTGACGGTCGAGGCCTACGGCAAGACGTCGCGCGGCTACGCCTTCGAGGTCAAGGGCACGACGCCCGCCCCCGCCGGCTCGACGACCGGCAGCACGACCGGCTCGACGACCGGCAGCACGACCGGCAGCACGACCGGCTCGACGCCGCCCGCCCCGCCCGCCGGCGCCCGGACCTACTTCTCGGAGGACTTCGAGGGCGCGGCGCTCAAGTTCACCCACCAGGGCGGCCTGTGGGAGGCGACGCAGGTCGGCGGCTCGTGGATCGCGGGGACGGCGGTGAGCCGCGGGTCCTACGCGGCCGGCGCCCGCGGGTTCCTGATCTCGAGCGAGATCGACCTGACCCAGGCCACGACGGCGGAGCTGACCTTCCGCCACTCGCTCGACACGGACGGCAAGGACGCGGGCCGCGTGATCGTGAGCCCGGACGGCGGCGCGACCTACTACCTGGTCCGCCCGGCCCAGGGCTACGCCTCGACGCCGGTCTTCAACCCGGGCGAGGGCTTCACCGGCGCGACCACCGGCTGGACGAACGCGACGATCGACCTCTCGCAGTTCGCCGGGCGCCGGATCACGGTGGTGTTCGACTTCGCGGCCGACGGCGCCGACCAGCGCAAGGGCTGGCAGCTCGACGACGTGCGCGTCTCCGGCTTCTGACCGAAATGTAGGGGGAGGGCTTCGCCCTCCCCCTACATTTCGGATGGCGCGAAGAGGGGGGAGGCCTGCGGCCTCCCCCCTCTTCGCGTTTGGGGAGGTCGCGCGACGACGGAGGGCCGGGGGGCGAGGTCCTCGCTCGACCGCGAGAGTGGGAAGAAGGGCGAGGTCCTCGCCCGACCGCGAGAGCAGGAAGAAGGGCGAGGCCCTCGCCCGACCGCGGGAACGGGAACGGAAACGGGAACGGGAAGAGCGGCGGGGCAGTCGCCCCGTCGCAGGCCAGGGCCCGGCCCCATCCCTACGAGGGGAATGCGGGGAAACCCGCAGGGTTTCCCCGCATTCCCCTACGGGAAGAGGGAGGCGTCGCCGAACCGGCGCGTGCGCTTGCCGTTCTCGGTCAGGCCCTTCGCCTCCATCCAGCGCTCGAACTCGGGCGTGGGGCGGAAGCCGAGCAGGTCGCGCACGGCCGCGTTGTCGTGGAAGCTCGACGACTCGTAGTTGAGCATGACGTCGTCGCCGAGCGGCAGGCCCATGAAGTAGTTGCAGCCGGCGGCGCCGAGGAGCACGGCCAGGCTCTCGAGCTGGTTCTGGTCCGTGTGGGCGTGGTTCGTGTAGCAGACGTCGCAGCCCATGCTCACACCGAGGAGCTTGCCGCAGAAGTGGTCCTCGAGCCCGGCGCGCGTGATCTGCGGGCCGTCGAACAGGTACTCGGGGCCGATGAACCCGACGACGGTGTTCAGGATGTACGGGGCGTAGCGGCGCGCGAGCCCGTAGGCCCGCGCCTCCATCGTGAGCTGATCGGCGCCGTGGTGGCCGTCGGACGAGAGCGCCGAGCCCTGCCCCGTCTCGAAGTACATCCGGTTGGGCCCCTGCGCGGTGCCCTTGGCCTGCACGAGCGCGTGGGCCTCGTCGAGGAGCTGCACGGAGATCCCGAACCCGCGGTTCGCCTTCTCGCTCCCGGCGATCGACTGGAACATGAGGTCGAGCGGGGCCCCGCGCTCGAGGGCCTGCATCTGGATCGTGACGTGCGCGAGCACGCAGTTCTGCGTGGGCACGTCGTGGCGACGCATGAGGTCCTTCGTCGCCGAGAGCAGCTCGTAGCACGACTCGACCGAGTCGGTGACCGGGTTGATCCCGATCACGGCGTCGCCGTTGCCGTAGGCGAGGCCCTCGCGCGTGACCGCGAGGATCGCCTCGCGGTCGTCGAGCGGGTCGTTCGGCTGCAGCCGCGAGCTGAGCCGCCCCGGCAGCCCGAACGTCCCGTTCGCCTTCACGACGACCCGGATCTTCCGGGCCGCGACGATCAGGTCGAGGTTCGACATGAGCTTGGCGCAGGCCGCCGCGATCTCGGGGGTGAGCGCCGGCGAGAGCGCCAGGACGTCGGCGCCCGTCGTCTCGTCGTCGAGGAGCCACTCGCGGAGCTGGCCCACCGTCCACGACCGGACCTGCGCGAACCGCGCGTCGTCGAGCGCGTCCTCGACGACGCGCGTCACCTCGTCCTCCTCGTAGGGGACGACGGGGTGCTCGCGCAGCTCGGCGAGCGTGACGTCCGCGAGGACCCACTTCGCGGCCACGCGCTCCCGGTCGTCGCGCGCGGCCACCCCGGCCTGCTGGTCGCCGCTCTTGAGCTCGTTCGCCTTCGCGAGCACCTCCTTGAGGTCCCGGAAGGCGTAGGTCGTGCCGAGCAGGGTCGTGGCGAGGCGCATGGACGGGCTCCTCGGGGGCGCCTGACGCTACTCGCGCCGGCCACGCCCGGCAACGCCGTCCGCGGCCGGCGGCCACGGGGCCGCTAGGGCGCGTCGGGCTCCTCGGCCTTCCGGTCGTAGACGACGCGCCCGCCGACGATCGTCGTCATGGCCCGGCCGCGCACCTTCCAGCCCACGAACGGGCAATTGCTCGAGCGGCTGCGGAAGCGGTCGCCCACGACCCACGGCGTGTCGAGGTCGAGCACGCTCACGTCGGCCGGGGCCCCGGGCGCGAGCGTGCCCGCGTCGAGCCCGAGGATCCGGGCCGGCCCGGTCGAGAGCAGCTCGACGAGCCTCGGGAGCGGCATGCCGCGCCGACCGAACAGCTCGGTCACCGAGATCGGGAGCATGGTCTCGAGCCCGATCACGCCGTTCGGCGCGTCGGTGAACTCGACCTCCTTCTTCTCGCGCGAGTGCGGGGCGTGGTCGCTCGCGATCGCGTCGAGCGTCCCGTCGAGCAGGCCCTCGACGATCGCCTCGAGGTCGCTCTGCGCGCGGAGCGGCGGGTTCATCTTGAAGTTCGGGTCGAAGCTGCACACGGCCGCGTCCGTGAGCGTGAAGTGGTGCGGGCAGGCCTCGGCCGTGACCCGGAGCCCGCGCCGCTTGGCCTGCCGGATCAGCTCGACCGAGCCGGCGGTGGACGCGTGGGCGATGTGCAGCCGGCCGCCGGTCAGCGCGGCGAGCGTGATGTCGCGCGCGACCATGACCTCCTCGGAGGCCGCGCTCTTGCCGGGCAGGCCGAGCGTGAGGCTCACGAGCCCCTGGTGCATGGCGCCGTTGCCGGCCAGGTCGGGGTCCTCGGCGTGCTCGATCACGACCCGGTCGAGCATGGTCGCGTAGAGGAGCGCGCAGCGCATGACCTCGGCCGAGCGGACCGGGTCCCCGTCGTCGGAGAAGCCGACGGCGCCCCCGCGGACGAGCCCGGCCATCTCCGAGAGGGCCTGGCCCTTGCGCTCCTTCGTGATCGCGCCGATCGGGAACACGCGCGCCTTGCCGGCCCGCTTGCCCTGGAGGACCTGGAACTCGGCGTCGGCCTGGTCGTCGACGGCCGGGTCGGTGTTCGGCATGACCGCGACCGACGTGTAGCCGCCGCGCACGGCCGCGGCCGCGCCGGTCGCGATCGTCTCGTCGGCCTCGCGGCCCGGCTCGCGGAAGTGCACGTGCATGTCGACGAGCCCGGGCGTGACGACGCAGCCGCGCGCGTCGATCACGCGGTCGAACTTGCGCTCGCGCTCGAGGCCGGGCGCGACGGCCCGGATCCGGTCGCCCTCGATCACGACGTCGAGCGCGCCGTCGACGCCGCGCGACGGGTCGACGACGCGCCCGCCGGCGACGAGGAGCAGCGCCGGCCGCCCGGGGTCCGCGGCCAGGCTCACGCCGCACCTCCCCGCGGGGCCTGGGCCGGGCCGCCGGCGGCTTCGGGGTCGCGGGCGCCCCCCTGCTGCTCCCGGGCCGCCCCGGTCGAGACGAGGAACAGGACCGCCATGCGGACGGCCAGCCCGGCGGCGACCTGGTCGAGGATCACGGAGCAGGGCCCGTCGGCGACCTCGGGCGAGATCTCGACCCCGCGGTTGAGCGGGCCCGGGTGCATGACGACGACCCCGGGCTTGGCCCGCTCGAGCCGGCGCGAGGTCATCCCGAACAGGCGCGAGTACTCCTCGATCGAGGGGAAGTTCAGGTGGCTCTGCCGCTCGCGCTGGATCCGCAGCATGTTGAGCACGTCGACCTCGGGGAGCACGCGGTCGAGGTCGTGGCAGACGTCCACGCCCAGGTCCCGGAAGCGGGCCGGGACGAGCGTGGGCGGGCCGACGACCGTGACCTTGGCGCCGAGCTTCGTGAGCGCCCAGATGTTCGAGCGGGCGACGCGGCTGTGGCCTATGTCCCCCACGATCGCGACGTGGACGCCCTCGATCCGGCCGAGCCGCTCGCGGATCGTGTAGACGTCGAGGAGCGCCTGCGTGGGGTGCTCGTGCGCGCCGTCGCCCGCGTTCACGACGCTGGCCTGGAGGTGCCGCGCGAGCACGGCCGCGGCGCCCGGGGCCCCGTGGCGCACGACGAACACGTCGACGCCCATGGCCTCGATGTTCCGCGCCGTGTCGACGAGCGTCTCGCCCTTGGCCGTCGACGAGCCGTCCTTCTGGAAGTCGAGCACGTCGGCCGAGAGGCGCTGCGCCGCGAGCGAGAAGCTGAGGCGCGTGCGCGTCGAGCTCTCGTAGAACAGGTTCACGACGACGCGCCCGCGCAGGGTCGGGACCTTGCGGATCGAGCGGGTCGAGATCTCGGCGAAGCCCTTGGCCGTGTCGAGGATCGCGAGCAGCTCGGCGGCCGAGAGCTCGCGCAGGCCGAGCAGGTGCTTGCGGGTCCAGCCGACGGTCGGGCGGTCGTCGGCCGCGCTCGCCGGGGCCACTACTTCACCTGCTCGTCCACGGTCAGGACCTCGACGTAGTCGGCGCCGTCGACCTCGGCGAGGTGGACCTTCACGACCTCCTGGAGCGTCGTGTCGACGCGCTCGGCCGCGTAGTTCGCCTCGACGGGGAGCTCGCGCCAGCCGCGGTCGACGAGCACGGCGAGCTCGATCTTGGCGGGCCGCCCGAGCGCGAGCAGCGCGTCCATGGCGGCGCGCACGGTCCGCCCCGTGAACAGCACGTCGTCGGTGAGCACGACGCGCAGCCCCTCGACCGGGAAGTCGACCTCGGTCCCGCTCACGACCGGCTGCGCGGCGACGAGCGTGAGGTCGTCGCGGTAGAGCGTGATGTCGAGCGCGCCCGTGCGCGGCGGCCGCCCCATGATCTCGCCGATCCGCGCGGCCACGCGCGTCGCGATCGGCACGCCGCGCCGCCGGATCCCGATCACGGCCAGCGCGTCGAGGTCGTCGCCGCGCTTCAGGATGTCGCGCGCGAGCCGGTCCATGCAGGCGTCGACCGCCCGCGCGTCGAGGATCCGTCGCCCCTGCCCCATGTCGCCTCCCCAGGCCGGCCTGCCGGCCGCGCGAGGTTACGCCACCCCCCGCCCCGGCACCACGCCGCCCGCGCCCAGCGGAGCTCTTCCCGTTCCCGTTCCCGTCCCCGTTCCCGCCGTTCGCGCGACCCCCTCCTGTCTCTTCCTCTTCCCTTGCCCTTGCCCTTGCCCTTGCCCTTGCCCTCCTCTCCCTCCTCTCCCTCCTCTCCCTCCTCTCCCTCCTCCTCCTCCTCCTCCTCCTCGCCGTGCCCGAGGGCCCAGGCAGGGCCTCCTCCCCCCCTCCTGGAGCCCTCCGTCGATCCGGCCTATGCTCGCGCCGGCGGGGGACTCCATGCACGCACGCCCTACACGCACCTCGACCCGCGTCGGCGCTGACCTCGGGTCCGGGTCACCCGGACGCGCGCTCACGCTCGCGCTCGCGGTCGCCCTCCTGCTCGTGGGCTGCCCGTCGCCGGCGCCTCGACCGGAGTCCCCCGGCCCGAGCCCCGTCGACGTCGGCGCGGCCGCCGGCGCGGCGCAGGCGGGCCGGGGCCAGGGCGGCGGGTCGGCGCGCGGCCCGTCCGCGGCGCGGCCGGGCGCCGACCCGCTGCCGGTGGGGCTGCCGCCCGTGGGCTGGGCGGACGGCCAGACGGCGGCCGGCGGCGGGCGGTGGGCCGTGCTCGTGATCGCCGACGAGTTCGCGACCGGGGGCCCGTCCTGGGCGCTGCAGCGCGCGCCCGAGGTGCTCCAGCGCCTGCAGACGACGCTGCCCGGGGCGCTCGGGATCGCGGCCGAGCGGACGGTCGTGCTCCGGGGCAAGGACGTGGACCCCGAGGCGATCGAGGACGCGCTGCTCGACGTCGGCGGCAAGCTCGAGGGCCCCGACAACCTCGTGCTCGTCTACTACTACGGGCACGGCTACACACGGCGCGCGCGCGACGCGCACGGGCAGGAGCAGAAGTCCCTCGAGCTGTTCATGCACCGCACGCGCTCGCTCGAGGGCGACCTGTTCGACCGCACGCTCGGCCACCGCGACCTGGGCCGCTTCTACGCGGGGCTGCGCGCCGCGGCCCGCAAGCGCGGGGCGACGGCACGGCTCGTGAGCGTCGTCGACGCGTGCCGCGTCGAGCTCCAGGCGCCTGGCGGCCCGGTCACGCTCACGCCGCTCGACGACGTGGTCGAGCTGTTCTCCGCGAGCCCGGGCCAGTTCGCCGAGGAGGGCCTGTTCGCGCGCGCGTTCTGCGAGGCGCTCGCGAGGGGCGCGCAGGCGGACGTGACGCGCCTGGGCGAGGTCGTCGAGGCCACGGCCGGGCGGATCGCGGAGCTCCGGGGCTCGCAGCGACCCGAGCTGCTCCAGGGCGACCGCTCGCTCGTCCTGCGCCGGCAGGACGACCTCGTGCTCGGGGTCGAGGTGACGGACGCCACGCGGCCGGGCCGGCGCGTCGACGGCGCGCGCGTGACGCTGGCCGGCCGGCCGACGGCGGACGCGAGCGCCGGGCCCGCGCGGTTCGACGGGCTGCGGCCGGGGCAGTACGCCTGGCAGGTCGAGGCGCCGGGCTACTTCTGGCGCACGGGCGAGCAGGAGGTCTCGCGGGCGCAGGCGGGCGGGGTCCTGCGCGTGGCGCTCCTCCCGCGGGCCGCGCTCGTCGAGGGCGAGCTCGTGAACCCCGACGGGACGGTCGTGACGGTCAAGGTGCTGGGCGGGCGCTCGCCCTCGTTCCTCGAGGGCTACCACGTCGACCAGGCGCGGGTCGTGGGCTCGGGGCCCTTCGCGCTCCGGCTCCCCGAGGTCACCGACGAGACGGAGCTGTCGCTCACGCTCGGCGACCGGCCGCTCCTGCGCGTGCGCCCGGCCAAGGCCCCGGCCGAGCCGGTCGTGTGGGGGGAGCTGCGCGTCCCGCGGCACGGGCTCGGCAAGCTCGACCTGACGGGTCGGGCGGCCGCGGATCGGGTCGAGGACCTGGGGACGAGCCTGACCGCGGCGCAGGTCCGCCTGCCCGAGCTGGCCTTCGCCGAGACGCAGGCGGGGCGCGAGTGCGCGGTCGTCTACCAGCAGGTCCGGGCGCAGGTGGCGCGCGACCGGGCCGAGCAGCTCGCGCTCGCCGCGGACGAGCTCGAGGCGCTGCGGGCGCACGTGGCCCCGGCCTCCCGGCCCGAGCTGGCCCGGCTCGCGGCCGAGCTGCGGCTCGAGGTCCTCGTGCGCCGGCGAGTCGACGACCCCCTGTCGGCCCGCGAGGCCCTGTGCGCGCTCCTGGGCGCAGGGCCGGGCTGGACGCCTCGTCCGGGCGCCCGACCCGCGCCGGCGGCTGCGCTCGCCGAGCACCCGGGCACGCTCGACCGGGCCCGGGCCGAGGCCGTGCGCTGGCTCTCCTCGGACGCCGACGCGGCGGGGCAGCGCCGGGACTGGGCGGGGCAGACCGGGCTGCTCGCGCGGGCGCTCGCGCTCGCGACCGAGCCGCGCGTGCTCGCGGTGCTCGAGGCGCAGCACGCGGACGCCTGGGCCCAGCGCGTCGACGCGGCGCTCGAGCGCGCGCTCGCGGACGACGGCTGGGCCGCCGCCGAGCAGGAGCTGGGCCGCGCGCGGCAGGCGCTCGAGGCCCGGGCCGAGGCCACGCTCGGCGCGCTCGCGCTCCGCTTCGAGCAGGAGCGCATGCCGCGGGCCGCGCGGGCGCTCGTGCAGCGGGGGCACGACGCCTACGCGGCGGGTCGACTCGAGGAGGCGGTGGCCCACTACGAGGCGGCGCTGCCCGACTGCAACGCGCACGCGAGCGCGATCGTGACCCGACAGGTCGAGGACGTGCGGTTCCGCCTGTTCCGGCGCTACTTCGTGCTCGCCGACGAGGCGCTGGCCGACGGGCGGCGGCCGGAGGCCGCCCGGGCCGTGCTCGAGGCGCAGCGCTACGGGAGCCCGGAGCGCGTCGCGAACCTCGCGCGGCGCCTGACCGAGGCCGACTGGCGCGCCTGCGCGCCGGCCTGGGCGCTCGCGCGGACCCCGCTCCCGGCGCCCTGGACGTTCCTGCTCGGCGAGGCCGAGGCCGCGGCCGCGCCGGCCTGGGTGCTCGCGGAGCCGCGCCGCCCGCCGGCCTGGGCCTGGCCGCTCCGCGCGCGCCCCGCGGCCTGGGTGCTCGCGAGGACGAGCCCGCCTCCCAGGTGGGCGATCGGCCTCGCGCAGGAGCCGGCGGCCTGGGCCCTGGCCGAGCGCGCGGCCCCGCCCGCGTGGGCGCTCGGGCTCCCGAGCCGCCCGCCGACCTGGGCGCTGTCGCGCGCCGCCGCGCCTCCGGCCTGGGCGCTCGCCCGGCCGGCCGCGCCGCCCGCGTGGACGCTCGAGCTGCCGGACGCGCCGCCCGAGTGGGCGTTCGCGCTGGGGTCGAGAGCGGAGTACCTCGAGGAGCAGCGCCGGCGGTCGGCCCCGCGGCGCCCCGACGACCTGCCCGTGGGGGCGCGCGTCGCCCGGGGCCCGGACTGGAAGTGGGAGGACCAGGACGGCGGCCCCGGCAAGCAGGGCACGGTGATCGAGAGCGCGGACGGCGGCGGCTGGGTCCGCGTGCGCTGGGACACCGGGCAAGTGAACGGCTACCGGTGGAACGGCGAGGGCGGGCCATGCGACCTCGTGCTGCTCTCGAGTCCTGGCGGCGCCGTCCCGGCGCCCGCCACGGGTCGCCCCGGCGCGGCCGCGGGCGAGCGCCCCGCGGACCTGCCCGTGGGGACGCGCGTGGCGCGCGGCCCGGACTGGAAGTGGGAGGACCAGGACGGCGGCCCGGGCAAGCAGGGCTCGGTGATCCGCGGGCGGAACGACGACGGCTGGGTCCGCGTGCGCTGGGACGCGGGGGAGGAGAACGCCTACCGCTGGAACGGCGAGGGCGGCAAGTACGACCTCGTCGTCCTCGCGCCCGCGACGGGGCCCGCCGCGAGCACCCCGAGCGCCTCGGTCCTGCCCGCGGACGGGGCGTGGCCCGTCGGCGTGACGCTGAGCTACGGGGGCTGGCGGCTCCGCCGGTCCGCGACCTACGCCCACCTGTGGACGGCGGACCTCGCCCTCGCCGTGGAGCTCTTCCTGGGCTCGAACGGCTGGTGGCGCATCCGGCGGGCAGGCACGGAGCACGTGGTCTTTCCCGTGGGCACGACCGACCCGCAGGCCTTCCACGAGCGGCCCTGGGCGGGCGCTCAGCCGCAGACCGCGCTCATGCGCGACGGCGCCCTGCGCGAGAAGGGGCAGCACGGGACCACCAGCGTGACCTGTGCCGGCGGGACGATCGGCGTCCGGCTCCCCGGGGGGACGAGCTTGGTCCTCCACGTCGACGGGCGCTGGGTCGACCTGCACGACCCGCAGGGGAAGCTGGTGAAGCGCTTCGAGCGCTGACCGCCCGGGCTCGATCTCCCGGGGTGGTCGATTCGCGGCTGGCTCTGGCCGGCAGAGACCATGGCAGGCGCTCGACGCGCTCCGGGTCGAGTTCGCGGCCGGGCTGCGCGCGCTGGTCGCCGAGTCAGGGGGCGCGCGCGGTTTGGCGTCGTCGTTCGCTATACTCCGCGCCACGTTCAGGGGTTGGCCCCCTTCGCCCTGCGCGAGGCCGTCGCCGCGTCCACAGGGCGGTCCGTTGCCGAGATCCTCATGACCGCAGCCGAGCGACCGATCGCTGAGGGCCTCGAGCAGGGGGCTGGGGTGGTCCGGGCCGTCCTCCGTCGGCAGCGCGGACGGCGCTTCGGCTCGCTCCCGCCGGACGTGGCCGACCGAGTCGCCGAGGGAGCCCAGGAGGCGCTCGACGCACGGGCGGAGCGGGCGGGGGTCGCCTCGCGCCTCGAGGTCGTGATCGCGCCGACCTGCCCCGGTGACGAGGCGGGCGCCCACGCGTGAGCCGTCGCACGGATCGGGGGAGACCGTGGCGCGTCCGCGCCGGGCTCACGCCGCTCGGGCTCGTGCTCGCCCTGGGCTGCGTGGCGCCTGCCCCGGCCGGCCGCGGCGCAGGCGGCCCGGGCGGCTCGACGCCCCCGCGCTCGGGGGACCTGCCCGAGGTGTGGCCCCCGACCTGGTACTCGGGCGAGCTCAGCCGCGACCGCCTCGACGACCGCGGCGGCGAGCCCTGGGCCGCCCTGTGCGCGCTGGGCGCGGGGCCCGACCGCGAGGCGGCGCGAGCCGCCGCGCTCGAGCAGTCCCACGCGCGCGCCCGCGCCG
>JANJTH010000112.1 GCA_024711205.1 Planctomycetota bacterium
GCCGTGGCGCAGGCGCGCGCCGCGCTCGCCGCCCGCGAGCGCACGGCGGCCGCGTGAGCGCCCGCGCCGCCCGTCGGCCGCGCCCTGCCCCCCGACCACGACCCGGCGAGGACGTCCCCGCCGGCCACGACCGCGACCACGACCCGACCCACGAAGGAGACCCCATGCACGCGCCCGAGCCGCTCCAGCACCCCGCCCACCCGTTCGCCGCCGGCCTCGGCGACGACCCCGCCTACGCCGCCGACCTCGACCCGCCGGCCGCAGGGGCGGCCGCGTCGGCCCCCGACACCGCCCCGCCCGGCGCCGGCGACGAGCCGGACGAGGCCGAGGTCGAGGCGGGGTTCCGGTTCGGCCGGTTCGGGGTCGACCGCTGGCTCCGCACGGTCCCCGGCGGCTACCTGCGCGGGACCGTCCAGGGCCGCGCGCCCGGCGGCGAGATCCCGGCCGTGATCCGCGAGCACGAGCTCCTGCGCCAGATCTACGCGATCGACCTCGCGCTGTTCGTGGGCGCCGAGCGGGCCGGGGTCACCGCCTCGGCCGGGCTCCTCCGGCTCGCGCCGGACGAGGCGTCCATGAAGTTCCTCGCGACGCAGGTCCTCGACGAGGCACGCCACTTCGAGGCCTTCGCGACGCGCTCGGCCGAGCTGGGGGTCTCGCCGAGCGAGCGCGAGAAGCTCGCGCTCGACCTCATGCCGCCCGCCTACCGGCGGTTCCTCGACGGGCTCGTCGAGGTCGTCGACGCCGGCGACTTCCTGGGCGGCGTCGTCGGGCTCAACGTGATCCTCGAGGGCATGGCCTTCCCCCTCTACGAGTACGAGGCCCGCTACTGGCGCCCCTTCGACCCGGCCTTCGTGCAGGTGATCGAGGGCGCCTACCGCGACGAGTGCCGCCACGTCGGCTACGGCGAGAAGCTCCTGCAGCATCGGCTGCGTCACGACCCGGGCGCCCGCCGCCACGTCGAGCGCCGCGTGCGCGACTTCGCCCGGCTCCTCCGCGAGGCGTTCGGCGAGTTCATCGCGTCGACGGTCGCGATCTACGACGCGGCGATCCGCGAGCACCCCGAGCGCGCGGCGCAGGTCGAGGTCGTCCCGGGCAAGACGCTGCTCGAGACGCCCACGGGCGAGCAGATCGCCTGGCTGCAGCGGCAGACCGAGGAGGGCCACGCGCGCCGCCTCGGCCGCCTCGGCCTCGCCGCCTAGCCCCGCAGTCCGCGGAGCTCTTCCCGTTCCCGTTCCCGTTCCCGCGGTCGTGCAACCCCCTCGCCCCTTCTTCCCTTGCCCTTGCCCTTGCCCTCCCTCTTCCCCCTCCTCCCTCTTCTCCTCCTCCCTCTTCCCCCCTCTTCTCCGGAGGTGCCCTCCCATGCCCCTCGCCCCCTCCGCCCGCCCCCTCCACCCGCTCGAGCGTCTCGAGTGGGTGGCCGCCTGCCTCGCCTGCGCGGCCCTCCTCGCGCTCCACGCCCCCGACGTGCGCTGGGGCCCGTTCGTCCTCCTCTTCGCCGCGGTCGACCTGCTCGGCTACCTCCCGGGCGCCGTCCTCGCCCGACGCGGCCCCGTGCCGCGCTGGGCGTTCGCGCTCTACAACCTGGCCCACAGCGCGCTCACGCACGTCGTCGTCGCGGGGCTGTGGTGGGCGGTCGCGGGCCGCCCGGAGTGGGCCCTCCTCGCGCTCCCGCTCCACCTCGCCTGCGACCGCGGGCTCCTCGGCAACGGGCTCAAGTCCACGGGCGAGCCGTTCTCGCCCGCCTCCCGCGCCGTCCCCGCGCGCGCCGGCGACGTCGCGCTCCCCATGGGCTGGCCGCTCGTGGCGCCCGCGCGGAGGGCGGCGTGAGCCCGGCCACGATCGTGCGCCTGGGCGCCCCCCGGCCCCTCGCCCCTGCGTCCCCGGCCCCGCCGCGCGCCGCCCCCGTCGACGCCATCGATGACGTCGAGGCAGCCCGCGCCCGCGACCTCCTGCTCGCCCACGCCCTGAGCCCGTCGGCGCTGCTCGGGCTCAACGCGGCCACGCGGCGGTTCGTGTCGCCGGGGCGCGCCGGGCCCGCGGGCGCGGCCCCCGAGGGCGTCGTCTGCTTCCGGGCGCGCGGCCGCTGGCGCTTCACGCTCGGCGGCCCGGCCGCGCCCGACGGCGCGCGCGCGCCGCTCCTCCGGGCCTTCCTCGCCGACGCCCGCGCGCTCGGCCATCGCGCGGCGCTGCTCGACCTGACCGAGGCCGAGCGCCCGCTCGCACGCTCGCTCGGCCTCGGGCTCAACGTGCTCGGGCGGACGTTCGGGCTCGAGCTCGACGCGTTCGGCCTGCGCGGGACGCGCTTCGTGCAGCTCAGGAACAAGCTGTCGCGGGCCCGACGCGCGGGCGTCGAGGTCCACGAGCTCGGCCCCGACCTGCCGCGCGACGCCGCGGCCTGGCGCGAGCTCCACGCGCTCACGGGCGCGTGGGTCGCGGGCAAGGGCGGGCGGCTGCTCGGATTCCTGAACGGCGAGCTCGGGGAGCCCGCGCAGGGCTGGCGGCGCGTGCTCGTGGCGCGGCAGGGTGGGCGGACCGTGGGGTTCGTGACGCTCCTCCCGCTCCCGGCGCGGGCGGGGCCGGGCTGGCTCCTCGACCTGACGCGGCGCGCGCCCGACGCGCCGCCCGGCACGAGCGAGCTCCTCGCGCTGCGCGCGCTCGAGCGCGTGCGCGGCGAGGGCGCGCGCGTGCTCTCCTTCGGGCTCACCCCGTGCGTCGGGCTCGAGGCCGAGGACGCGCTCCCGCGCCCCGCGCTCGGCGGGAGCCGCGTCGTGCGCCTGCTCCAGGGCCTCCTCGCCGAGCACGGGGCCGCCGTCTACCCGGCGCGCGGCCAGGCCGCCTGGAAGGAGAAGTGGGGCCCGCAGCGGCTCGAGCCCTCGTGGCTCGCGCTCGACGGCCCGTGGCGGCCGGGCTGCACGTGGCAGCTCCTGCGCCTGACGGGGGCCCTGTGACCGCCGCGCCGGAGCCGGGCCAGGCGGGGCCCTGGGGGCCTGCGCCCTGGGCCCCGCCGCCCCTCGGGCCGCCGAGCGGCCGGGCGGAGGTCGTCGTGATCGGGGGCGGCTTCGCGGGGCTCTCGACGGCGCTGCACCTCGTGCGCGCGCGCCCGGGCCTCGACGTGCGCGTCCTCGAGGTCGGCCGGCTCGGCGCCGGCGCGAGCGGGCGCGCCACCGGCATGCTCGGGCCCGGCGTCGCGGGCTCGATCCTCGACCTCGAGGCCCGCCTCGGGCCCGACGGCGCCCGGAGGGCGTTCGCGGCCACGCTCGCGGCCGTGGAGCAGGTCGAGGCGCTCGTCGCGGCCGAGGCGATCGACTGCGCGCTCGAGCCGACGGGGCAGCTCCACGTCGCGCTCTGTCCGCGGCACGCCGCGCGGCTCGGGCGCGAGGCCGAGCGGCTCGCCGCGCTCGGCTTCACGGCCCCGCTCCTCGACCGCGCCGCCGTCCGGCGCGCCGTCGGGACCGACGCCTACCACGCCGCGCTCCGCCTCCCCGGCGCGCTGCTCGACCCCGTCCGGCTCCTGGCGGGGCTGGCGCGCGCGGCGGCCGCGCGCGGCGTCCGGCTCCACGAGGGCGTGCGCGTCGCGCGCGTGGAGCCGGCGCCGGCCCCGGGCCGCGACGTCCGGGTCGTGTGCGAGGACCCCGCGGGCCGCACGACCACCCTCACGGCCCCGCGCGTCGTCGTCGCGACGAACGCGGGGCTGCCGGGGCTGGGGCTGCTCGCGGGCCGCGTCGTGCCGCTCCGCGCGCACGCGCTCGTGACGGCGCCGCTCGGCGCCGAGCGCCTGGCCGCGCTCGGCTGGGCCGGCCGCGAGGCGCTGATCGACCGGCGGACGTTCTTCCACTACGCGCGGCTCACGCCGGACGGGCGGCTCCTGCTCGGCGGCGGGCGCCTCGCCGGGTTCGGGGCGGAGGGGCCGCGCTTCGGCGCGAGCGCTGGCGGCGACGCGGGCTGCGCGGGCGCGACGCGCGCGCGGCTCGTCGCCGAGGCCGAGGCGCTGTTCCCGGCGCTCCGCCCGCTCCAGGTGGACGTCGCCTGGTCGGGGCCGCTCGCGTTCACGAACGACCGCCTGCCGGTCGTCGGCCCGCTCGCGGACGCGCCGGGCGTGCTCGCCCTCGGCGGCTGGTGCGGGCACGGGCTGGCCCTGTCGGTGAGCGCCGGCGCCGCGGTCGCGGAGGCGGTGGTCCGCGGCGCCCCGCCCGCGGAGCAGGCGGAGCTGCCGTGGTGGCGCGGCACGGCCCCGGTGGCGGGGAGGGGAGGGCGGATCGGGAGGGCGGTCGTGGGGGTGAAGCTCCGGGCGTTGGACATCGCGGATCGCCTCGCGGTCGGGCGATGGACCCGGCGCGGGGGAGGAGAAGAGGGGAGGAGGGAAGAGGGGAGGAGGGAGGAGAAGAGGGAGGGCAAGGGCAAGGGCAAGGGCAAGGGCAAGGGAGGAGGGGAGAGGGCGTTGCGAGACCGCGGGAACGGGAACGGGAACGGGCTGAGCTCCGCCGGGTGTGGGCGGTTCCTGTGGGGCACCGCACTCAGCGGGCATCAGGCCGAGGGCGGGCTCGACGACGACTGGACCGACTTCGAGCGCCGGCGCGGGCTCGAGCCGGCCGGGGACGCCTGCGACTTCTGGCGGCGGTACCCCGAGGACCTGGACCTGGCGCGCTCGCTCGGCACGAACGCGCTCCGGCTCTCGCTCGAGTGGTCGCGCCTCGAGCCGAGCCCTGGCCGGCGGGACCGGGGCGCGGCCCGCGCGTACGAGCGGGTCCTCGCGGCGTGCCGCGACCGCGGGCTCGCGCCGGTCGTGACGCTCTCGCACTTCACCCTGCCCCGCTGGGCCGCCGATGCGGGCGGGTGGCTCGCCCCCGAGGTCGTCCGGGCCTTCGGCGCGCACGCGGCCTGGGTCGCGCGCCGGTTCGGGCCGCACCTCGACCTCGTGGTCACGCTGAACGAGCCGAACGTGCGCGCGGGCGCCGGCTACCTCGCGGGCGTGTTCCCGCCGGGCCGGCGCGGCCGGCCCGACCTCGCGGACCGCTGCCTGCTCGGACAGGTCCAGGCCCACGTCGCGGCCTGGCGCGCGCTCAAGGGCGCGCTCGACGACCGGGTCCGCGTCGCGATCGCGCCGCACCTCGTCGCCTGGTCGCCGGGCGGCTGGCGCGACCCGCTCGGGCTCGTCGCGCGCGCGGCGGAGCGCTTCAACTGGGCCGTCGTCGACGCGCTCGCGACCGGGCGCCTCGCGCTCACGACGCGCACCATCGAGGTCGACGGCGCGCGCGATGCGCTCGACGTCCTCGGCGTCAACTACTTCGCGGGCTTCCGCGCCGACCTCGCGAGCTTCCTGCGGTTCGCGGGCGTGCTCCCCCGCCCCGCGCGGCCCGGGACGAGCGACCTGGGCTGGCCGATCGACCCCGCCGGGTTCGAGGCCGTGCTCGTCGAGGCCGCGCGGCGCGGCGGTCGCCCGATCGTCGTCACCGAGAACGGCGTCGCCGACGCGACCGACCGCCTGCGCCCCGCCTACCTCGCGGAGCACCTCGCCGCGCTCGACCGCGCCCGCGCGCGCGGCGCCGACGTGCGCGGCTACCTGCACTGGTCGCTCCTCGACAACGTCGAGTGGCACGAGGGCCGCGCCCCCCGGTTCGGCCTGTTCGCCGTCGACTACGCGACGCAGCGCCGCACCCCGCGCCCGAGCGCAGCCGTCTATGCGCGGGAGCTCTCGCGCCGCAGCGTCGTTCCGATCGCCGCCTGACCCAGGCGCCCCCCACCCAGGTCACTCCCCTCTTCCCGTTCCCGTTCCCGTTCCCGTTCCCGTTCCCGCGGTCGTGCAACGCCCTCTCCCCTCCTCCCTTGCCCTTGCCCTTGCCCTTGCCCTTGCCCTCCCTCTTCTCTTCCCTCCTCCCTCTTCTCTTCCCTCCTCCCTCTTCTCCTCCCTCTTCTCCTCCCCGAGGCTCCCCCGATGACCCCTCCCGCCCCCCTCGCGCCCGCCCCTCCCCGGCGCGCCCCGGCCGCCTGCCCCCCGCACTCCTGCGACGTCGTCGTCGTGGGGGGCGGGCTCGTGGGCGCGACGCTCGCGATCGCGCTCGCCCGTCACGGCGTCCCGGTGACCGTGCTCGAGCGCGACGCCGGTCCCGTCCCCGACCTGCTCCGGGGCGAGCTCGTCATGCCCGCGGGCGTCGCCGTCCTCGAGGCGCTCGGCCTGCTCCCCGCGCTCGCGCCGCACGTCACGCCCGTCCGCGGGGTCGAGCTCCGCCATCCGGCTTGGCCCCGGGGGCCCGTCGCGATTGATTACGCCGCCACGCCGGCGCCCCCGGGTGTCCCGGCCGCGGCCTGGGCGCCGCGCGGCCTGTGCGGCTGGCGGCGCCCGCTCTACGAGGCCCTCCGCGCCGCGGCGCGGGCGTGCCCGGGCGTCACCTGGCGTGACGGCTGGGCGCTCGACGCCCTCGCGCGCGAGGGCGACCGCTGGCGGCTCGCGCCGCGCCGCTCCGCTGCCGCCTCGGCCGCCGCGTCCGACCGTCGCCCCGACCGTCGCCCCGACCATCGCCCCGACGACCGCCCCGACCTCCTGGCCCGGGTCGTCCTCGCCTGCGACGGCCAGCAGTCCCGCGCGCGCGCGCTCGCGGGCTTCGCCGCGGTCGAGGACCACCGGGCGACGCTCGTGCAGGGCGTCGTGGCGCGCGGCCCCGGGGCCGCCGCCTTCGCGGCGCGCGGGCGGGTCGTGGTCGGCGCGCACGCGCTCGGCGCCGCGTTCGCGTTCCCGTTCCCGGACGGCAGGGTCCGGCTCACGTTCGAGCACGCGCTCGAGCGCCGCGCCGAGGTCGAGGGCGCCCTCGGCCCGGACGCGGACGACGCCGTCGCGCGGCACCTCGACCTCGTGCGCGCGGCGCTGCCCGACGTGTGGGCCGACCTGGGCGGCGCCGCGCTCGAGGCCGAGGGGCCGCTCGCGGTCCAGCCGGGCCGCACGCTCGTGCTCGGCGGCGTCGTGCGCGAGGGCCTCGCGCTCGCAGGCGACGCCGCCGGCTGCCTCGACCCGTTCAGCGGGCACGGCATGGCGCTCGGGCTCCAGGACGCGGCGGCCCTCGCTGCGGCGGTCTCCGGGGCCGTCGCGGGCGCCGGGACCGTGGCGGGCGCCGGCGATGGCGCCGACCCGCGGTCGCTCGACCGCGCGCTGCGCGCCTACGAGGCCGATCGCCAGCGCCGGCTCCTCGCCCGCCGCGAGGCCACGGCGCCGCTCGCCTGGAGCTTCCTCGCCGGCGCCGACCCGCTCGCGCAGGCGCTCGCCGCGCGCGTGGGCGACGCGTGGTCGTGCCCGGCGCGCGCGCCGCTCCTCGGGCCCGCGCTCGCGGCGCGCTTCGCCGGGTTCGACCTGCCCGGGACCTCGCCCGGACTCGCCCTGGCCGGGCTGGGCCTCCTCGGCTGACCTGGGCCCGCGCGCGAGGCGGACGTCCGCCGCGCCGGCCCCACACCGGCCCGGGCGCGCACGTATCCTCCGGACCCAGGAGGCCCCGTGCTCCCGACCCCCCGGCTCGCCGCGGCCCTCGCGGCCGCCCTCCTCGCCGCGCCGCGCGCGGCCAGCGCCGACGAGCCCGCCGCGTCCGCCGCGCCGACGTGGTACCGCGACGTCCTCCCGATCGTGCAGGAGCGCTGCCAGGGCTGTCATCGCCCCGGCGGCGTGGGGCCGTTCGCGCTCCGCACGGCCGAGGACGCGGCCGCGCACGCCGCGATGATCGCGGAGGTCGTCGAGGAGCGGCGCATGCCGCCCTGGCACGCCGACCCGGCGGTCGGGCGGTTCGTGAACGACCGCTCGCTCACGCCCGCCCAGCGCGCGACGATCGTGGCCTGGGCCCGCGGCGACCAGGCGCTCGGCGACCCGGCCCACGCGCCGGCGCCCCGGACGTGGGCCTCGGGCTGGCGCATGGGGGAGCCCGACGCGGTCGTCTCGACGCCGGCGCCGTTCCGCGTCGCGGCGCGCGGCACGGTCGAGTATCAGTACTTCAACGTCCCGACCGACTTCGGCGAGGACAAGTGGGTCTCCGCGCTCGAGGTGCAGGTCGACGCGCCGACGGTCGTGCATCACGTGCTCGTGTTCGTGCGCTACCCGCGCGAGCGGGGCCGCTCGCCCGAGGTCAAGGACGGGCTCGCCGGCTACTTCGCGAGCCTGCTCCCGGGCGACGCCGTGCTCGCGTTCCCCGAGGGGACGGCGAAGTGGCTCCCGCAGGGGAGCGTGCTCGTGTTCCAGGTCCACTACACGCCCGACGGCGAGGAGCGGCGCGACCAGCCCAAGCTCGGGCTCAAGTTCGTCCCGCGCGAGCGGGTCGAGCGCGAGTTCGTGACGACCTCGCTCCACACGACGCGCTTCAAGATCCCGCCGGGGGCCAAGGGCCACGTCGTCGAGGCGACGAAGCGGTTCGAGCACGACACGGTCCTGTGGGGCATGACCCCGCACATGCACCTGCGCGGCGAGTCGTTCCGCTACGTGGTCGAGCTGCCGGACGGGAGCCGCCGGCCGTTGCTCACGGTGCCGCGCTACGACTTCGACTGGCAGACGACCTACCGGCTCGCAGAGCCCATGTTCTTGCCGGCCGGGTCCGTCGTGCACGGACGGGCGACCTACGACAACTCGGCCGACAACCCGTGGAACCCCGACCCCACGCGCGAGGTCCGGTTCGGCGAGCAGACCCACCACGAGATGATGATCGGCTACCTCGAGGTCGTCACGGCGACCCCCGCCGAGCGCGCGGCCTGGGAGCGCGCGCGCGCGGCCGGCGGCGCCGGCAAGTGACCCGCGGGCCCGCCGGCGCGGATCGCCGCCCGGGCCCGCGCG
>JANJTH010000146.1 GCA_024711205.1 Planctomycetota bacterium
CGCGGGGGGCGGCGCCTCGCCGGGAGCGACCCGGGCCGGGCCGACCCGACGCCGGCCCCGACCGGCGGCGGCGGGCCGCGCGCCGAGGAGATCCCGGGCCTGCTCCGCCAGCTCGCCGCGCTCCGCGACGATGGGATCCTCGACGAGCGCGAGTTCCAGCAGAAGAAGGCCGACCTGCTCCGCCGGCTCTGACCGCGCAGCGGGGCCGCCCGGCGCGCGGGCGCCAGGCGCCGTCAGCGCGCGCTGCGCGCCTTGAGCCGGGCGACCGCCGCGGGCATGCCGTCGACCGGGTCGTTCAGGAACGCCTGCACGTCCCGGAGCGTCGCCGCGAGCGAGGCCGAGGTCACGGGGGCCGCGGCCCCGCCCTGCGCCGCCACGTCGTCGAACACGCTGGTGAGCACCTCGACCGGCGTGGGGTCGGTCCCGTTCGGGCCCATGTCGAACGCGTTGCGCGCGACGCGCAGGAGGAGCAGGCCGTCGTCGGCGCGCAGGACCGCCCGGACGAGCGCGATCAGCCCCTCGACCTCGCGCGTCCGCTGGTCGAGCTTGCGGCCGACCCAGCGCACGACGGTCGTGAGCGCGGCCGCGTCGACCGCCGGGGCCTGGCGGCCGGGCCTCGGCGCCAGCGCGTCGGCCGCGAGCGCGCAGATCGCCCCGAAGGCGTCCTCGGCCGGGTTCTGGCGCGGCGTGAACAGGTTCACGATCGCGCGGTCGATCGTCGCCTTGTGCGACGAGGCCCCGATCGTGCGGACGATGTCGCAGACGACCACGAGCTCGCGCCCCGTGAGCGCCCGCTCGAGGCTGCGCTGCTGGTCGTTCGCCCACGTGACCCGGTCCGCCGGCGCCGCCGGGAGCTCGTCGCCGAGGGTCGCGAGCAGGTCGCCCACCGAGCGGCCGAGCCCGCCCCAGGCCCAGCGCTCGCGGTTCTGGCCGTCGCGGTAGGTCCGCAGGAGCACGTCGCCGAGCGCCCCGCCGAGCCGCTCGAGCTGCGGGCCCACCCCGCGCTGCTGCGCGCGCGCGTCGAGCGCGTCCATGGGCTCGATCAGGAGGTCGAGCAGGCGCGTCTTGCGGACGTTCCGCCGGTCGAACACGGGCTGCGTCGAGTCGACGAGCGCCACGAGCGTGTCGGCGAGCACGTCGCAGACGACCTCGTTGCTGCCGGGGACGCGCACCTGCGTCATGTGGTCGATCGCCTCGAACAGGCGCTCGACCGCGCCCGACTCGAGCACGACCACGGCCGTCGGCTCCGTCGGGCGCATGGCCTGGTCGTAGTGCCGGCCGAGCCCGAGCATGATGTCCTTGAGCAGCGTCGTCTCGCCGCGCAGGCTGAACACCCGCGCGATCGGGATCATGGCCTCGAGCGCGCCCGTGTCGGCGAAGTCCTTGAGCGCCCGCACGTCCTCCTCGCGGATCGACGAGCAGAGGATGCTGCGGATGAACCCGATGTCGACGAGCTGGTTGACCGTGTTGATCGAGATGTTGATCCCGAGGATCCGCGCGTTGCCGGCCATGGCGTCGAGGTAGAAGTCGGCCATGTTGCCGGAGCCGCTCGCGCCGAGCACGGTGCAGCCGTTCGCGCGCTCCATCATCTCGAGGACGCGCTGCATGATGCTCTTGTGGGTCGCGTCGGCCACCGCGCGCGTGCGGTAGTCGTGGTACTTCATCATGCGCGCGAACGAGGGCGGAAGCGTCCGCAGCCGGCGCTGCTCGCTGTTGAAGGCCTGGAGCAGCGCGCGCACGGCCGAGGTCCCGCGCCCGCGCGGGCGCAGCGCGTCCTCGGCGAGCGGGAGGAGGTCGCGGAGCAGGGCCTGCCCGGCGCCGGCCTGGGGCGGCGGGGCGCTCGCGGTCGCCGACCGGGCCCTCGCGAGCGCGACGACGAGCGCGTCGAGCATCTCGGCGAACCGCGCCGGGTCCTGCTTCGCGACCGCGCCGAGCCCGCGCAGGAGGTCGGCGAGCGGCGTGCGCCGCACGAGCTCCATCTGCCCGTGCACGAGGTCGACGAGGGGCGTGTCCGGCGAGAGCGTCTCGTAGTCGTCCGAGGGGTCGGCGGGCGTGCGGTTGTCGTGGCGGACGCGGTCGCCGAGCGCGCCGAGCACGCTCGCCGCGTCGGCCGAGACGTCCTGCTCGATCACGGCGCCCACGAGCAGGAGGAGCTCGCCGAGGAGCGTCTTCTTGGCGTCGAAGTAGACGTAGGCGGGCCGCCCGGCGAGGAGCGCGCGCCCGTCGCCGTCGCGCGCGCCGGCGGCCGGGCTGCCCGCCTGGCTGAAGGCGGGCAGGTCGATCGCGGCGCCCTGGGCGTCGATGGGCCGGCCGTCGGCGCCCACGTCCGCGGCGCCGTCGCCGTCGCGGTCGACGAACGGGGCCGGCAGGCGCCCCGTGGCCGGGTCCGCGGCGACCGCGGGGTTGCCGTGGCGGTCGAGGCGCACCGACCAGGCCGCCGGGCCCAGGTTCGTGAACGCGTCCATGGGCTGGTCGCGGAGCAGCGACTCGGAGAGCCGCCCGAGGAGGTCGTGGGTCGCCTGCCCGGCGCCCGGGCTCGCCTGGAACTCCTGGAGCGCCTGGCTCAGCATGCCGCGCAGGGGGCCGCACAGGTCGGGCTCGCCGTTCGGCGCCCCCTGGTCGTCCACGCCGTCGTGCTCGCGGACGAGCGCCATGATCGAGCGCATGAGCGGCTCGAGCTCGGGGTAGGCGAGCAGCCGGCTCACGAGCTGGTTCCGCGCGCGGTCCCCGCCCGCGCTCGCGCCGCCGCCCGCGCCCTGGAGGAGCGTCGCGAGCGCGTCGAGCGTGGCCTGGTCGGCGAGGAGGCCCGTGATCAGGCCGTCGACGTCGGCGAGCCCGCGCTCGAGCGTGCCGTCGTCGACGAGCGGGAGCAGGCTCTGGAGGGTCGGGAACAGGCTCGAGCCGACGTCCGAGGGGAGGATCCGGTTGACCGCCGCGACGAAGTCGCTCTGGCGCGCCTCGAGCGCCGCCGCCTTCCCGACCTCGCCCTGCTGCTCGTACTGGTGGTGGAGCAGGTCGTAGAGGATCTGCCCGATGTTGACGCCCGCCGTCGACGCGGCCGCGACGCTCGCCCCGCCGCCGCTCCCGCCCCCGGTCGCCTGGCGGCAGCCCGCGAGCGTGACGCATTGCGTCAGCGCGAGGATCCAGGCCCCGAAGGACTGGACGGAGCGACGGGAGAGGATGCGCATGGGGACCATCCGGTTCATGAAGCTGGAGCAAATGGGGGGCCCTCGCTCGTTCCCGTCAGCGCGGCGGAAATCCTTGCGAAATCGTCATTACGCCCTGCGTCAGCGCGTCCCCCGCCCACCCGGATCCCGTGGATGGGACCCAGATACGATTCGCAGCACGGCGCAGATTCGCGTCGCCAGGCCGCGTCCCGAGCGCTCTCGTGTCCCGCCCCGTGGGCCCGGCGACCCGCCGCGCGCCGATCCCCGACGGACCCCGGGCGGAGCGGCCGACCCGGGCCCACACCCGGGCACGAGCGGGCTCGCTCGAGACCACGGGGGCATGCGCCGGGGACCCGCGAGGGCGCGCCCCGACCGCCGACATGGAACGCCCCGGCAGGGCCGGCCACCCCGCGAGCCAGGTGGCCCTCCCCGCCGGCGCGCGGGGGGTTAGGCTCGCGGGGCGGAGGGCGGGCGATGGAGACGATCGGGCAGATCCTGTTCTGGGGGGGCGGCATCGTGGCCCTCGTCGCCTGGGTCGGCATGATCCGCCTGGCCTGGGAGGACGGCGAGGTCCTGTGGGCCGTCGGGCTGTTCTTCTGCTCGCCCCTGTCGGCGCTGATCTACGCGGCGCTCAACTGGAAGACCGCGGGCAAGACGTTCCTCGTCTACCTCGGCGGCTCGGGGGTCTCGACGCTCGGGCAGGTCCTCGTCGTGGGCGGCGTCCTCTGGAACTTCGGCGGGTCGAGCGCCGAGCACACGGGCGGCGGGGACGCCCCGCCGATCGGCCCCGTGACGGCGACCTACAACATGGCCGCCGCGCAGGAGCGCGCCTGGGTCCAGGGCGATCAGGTCGACCCGGCCGCGCTGCGCGGGTCGGTGGTCGTCGTCGAGCTGTGGGCGACGTGGTGCCCCCCGTGCAAGATCTCGATCCCGAAGCTGAACGCGCTCCACGAGCGCGTCGCGGGCCAGGGCGTCGTGATCCTCGGCGTCACGGCCCTCGACGGGCGGCAGTCGGCCGACCAGGTCGCGGCCGCCGCGCGGGACGAGATCCGCTACCCGGTCGTCGTCGTGGGCGACACCAGCGTCTACGACGCCTACGAGGTGCGCGGGATCCCGCACGCGGTCGTCGTCGGGCGCGCGGGCGACGTCGTATGGCAGGGCAACCCGCTCGAGGACGACTTCGAGGCCGCCGTGGTCGAGGCGGCGGAGGCGCCGCGGCCGCGGGGCGCGCCCGCGCCCCAGCCCGGCGGAGATCCGGTCGGCCAGGTCGAGGGCACGTCGGGCGGCGACGCCGGCGAGGGCCCCCTCGGCGGCAGCCCCGTGATCGGCGTCGAGCTCGTCGACTGGTCGAGCGAGGACGTGGTGCTCGAGAAGGCCGCGCGCGGCGCGCCCGGCGACCGCGCCGAGGCGCTCCGCCAGTGGCTGCAGCGCGGCATGGACCGCCCCGCGGGCGCCCGCCGGCGCATGGTGGCGGCGCTGCCGCGGCCGCTCGACCCCGCGGTCGAGCCTTCGGTCCTGCGGAGCTTCCGCGAGCACTCGGTCTCGCTCGCCGAGGCGCTCGACTGCCTCGCGCACGCGCAGGGCGAGCTCCGCGCGCTCCTCCTCGAGCAGGTGGCGCGGGCGGCGCCGGACGACCGCGACGCCGCGGCGCAGGGGCTGCTCCGGATCCCGGACGCGGGGAAGCTCGACGTGGACGAGGCGCTGATCCGCCTGGGCCACCCCCGGGCCGGCGTCGCGGTCCGGCTGATCGAGGCGCGCGGCCCGGAGTGGACGCGGACCGACGAGGGCCGGGCGGCGCTGCGCGCGCTCGGCGTCACGCGGGTGGTCGAGCTCGCCGCGTCCGCGCGGCCGGAGCAGCGCGCCCTGGGCGCGGAGCTCCTGGGCGAGCTCGGCGGCCAGGAGGTGCTCGCGCCGCTCGAGGGGCTCCTCGTCGACGCGGCCGAGCCCGTGCGGCAGGCGGCCGCGCTCGCGCTCGGCCGCGTCGGCTCGCCCGCCGCGGCCCCCGCGCTCGTCAAGGCGCTCGCGGTCGAGCAGGACGAGCCCACGCGCGCGCTCCTCCGGCGCGCCCTCGCCTCCGTGCCGGCCCAGGCCGCCGCGGAGGCGCTCGAGGGGCTCTACGCGTCGTCCGACCCGGCCGACCGGCGCGCCGCGCTCACGGGCCTCGAGGCGCTCGCCCGGCCCGAGGCGGTGAGCACGGTGCTGCGCGCGACGCGCGACCCGGACCCCGAGGTCTCGCGCGCGGCCGCGAAGGCGCTCGGCGCGCTCCGCGCGAGCCGGACGAGCGGCCTGCGCGCCTTGATCGACGCGCGCTCGGGGGAGATCCGCGACCTCGCGCTCGCGGCGAAGGACGCCGAGACGAAGCGCGCGCTGCGGCTCCTCTACCACGCGATCACGGGCCGCCTGCCCGAGCAGGACGTGAAGCGCTAGCGGCGGGTCAGCCCGCGCGCCGCCCCGCGCGGTAGGCGGCGACGCCGGCCCCGAGCACGAGGAGGAGCGCGGTCGCGAGCGAGCAGACGAGGCACGCGACGACCTCGCCGTCGGGGTCGTCGCTGCGGTCGAGGACGTCCTCGACCGTCGGGTCGTGCGTCCGGTCGGCCCCCGCCGCGAGCTCCTCGGGCGTGAACGGGACGAGGCTCGGCCCGCCGTGCTCGTCGAGCTCGAGCCAGGCGAAGGGGCGCCAGTCGCGGCCGGTCGCCGAGGGCGGCGGGCGGAACTCGCCCAGGACGGCCGCGCCCGCCACGACGCGGACCACGACGTCGGACGTCGCGATCGTGCCCGGCCCCTCGCTGAAGTCGTGGACCCAGTACTGGTAGCGGCCCGGCGGCGCCTCGTGGAGCGTGATCGTCTCGGGGCCGCCCCAGTCCGTGTCGTCGACGTCGAGGTTCGCCTCGGGGGCGGGCGCGCTCGAGTCGTGCGCGGCCGCCGTCGGGGTGAGCGCGACCTGGCGCCGGGCGAAGTAGACGTGGCCGGCCGTGGGGTGCGCGAGGTGCGAGTCGAGGTCGCGCACGTGGCGGGCCCGGTCGGAGCCCCAGTTCAGGATCACGAGCACGGTCCGGCGGGCGGGCGCGCCCGCGGGCGCGGCGGACTCGAGGTCGAGCGTGAGCGTCGTCGTGACGAGCTGCCCCGCCTCGCGGACCTCGAGCGGGCTGTCGGGGATCCGCACGTAGCCGAGCTTCTCGTAGGTGACGCGGTAGGTCCCCGGCGCGAGGCGGACCTCGAGGCGACCCGCCGCGTCGGTCTGGCCCTCGGCCGCCGGCGCGTCCCCGGCCGCGCCGGCGCGGACCGTGATCTCGACCCCCTCGTGGACCTTGTCCTTCGTGAGCGCGTCGTTCACGACGAAGGCGACGGGGACCGGCTCCTGCGCCCCGGCCGCCCCCGGGAGGAGGGCGCCCAGGAGGAGGGCCAGGGCGTGGGCGAGGGCGAGCGGGGCGGGGGCGCGCGGGGCAGGGCTCATGCCGGGCAGGTTGCCCGGGCGGGGCCTGCGGCGCCAGGGCGACCCACGGGCTCGTCGCGCCCCGGGCCCGGGCCTGTCGGCCCCGCCTGGTAGACCGTGGGGTCGCCCGCCCGGGCCTCGGAGTCCACCCACGTGCCCCACGCCCCCCCGAGCGCCGGCGCCCCGCCGGCCGTCGAGCGCCCCTACGCGGGGCCGCACGCCGGCCTCGTGGGCGACCTGACGCCCGAGCAGCGCGAGGCCGTGCTCCACGACGGCGGGCCGCTCCTGATCCTGGCCGGCGCCGGCTCGGGGAAGACCCGCGTCGTGACGCGGCGGATCGCGCGGCTCGTGCGCGACGGGGCCGACCCGGCCTCGATCGTCGCGATCACCTTCACGAACAAGGCCGCGGGCGAGATGCGCGAGCGGGTCCACGCGCTGCTCGGGGCCCTGCCCGGGGGCGGGGGCGGGCCCGGGCGCGAGCCGGTCGTGTCCACGTTCCACGCCTACGCGGTCCGGCTCCTGCGCGAGCACGCGGCGCGGCTCGGGCTGCCGCGCGCGTTCGCGATCCTCGACGAGGACGACCGGCTCGCGCTCGTGCGCGAGGCCGCCGTGCAGGCGCGCGTCGACGTCGAGCGGTTCCGCGCGCCCGCGCTCGCCCACGCGATCGGACGCGCCAAGGAGCGGCTCGACGACGCCGCCTTCGCGCGCGAGGCGCGGACGCCGCTCGAGCGCGCCGCGGCCGAGGTCCTCCCCGGCTACCGCGCCCTCGCGCGCGCCCGGGGCGGGCTCGACTTCGAGGACCTCGTCGCGATGTCGGTCGGCCTGCTCGAGGACCACGCCGACGTGCGGGCGGCGCTGCACGACCGCGTGCGCCACGTGCTCGTCGACGAGTACCAGGACACGAACCACGCGCAGTACCGCCTGGCCGGCCTGCTCGCCGGGCCGCGCCGGCAGCTCACGGTGTGCGGCGACCCGGACCAGTCGATCTACGGCTGGCGCGGCGCCGACATGGGGAACATCCTCCGGTTCGAGGAGGACTACCCGGGCGCGCGCGTGGTCCTCCTCGAGCGCAACTACCGCTCGACCGCGACGATCCTGCGCGCCGCGAACCACCTGATCGGGCACAACGCCGTCCGCAAGGACAAGCAGCTCCGCCCGGCGGGGGCGGAGGGCGGGCCGATCGAGGTGAAGCGCTGCCTCGACGAGGAGTTCGAGGCCGAGTGGGTCGCGCGGCGCGTCGAGGAGGTGATCGCGCAGGGGACGCCGCCCGCCGAGGTCGCCGTCGTGTTCCGGGCGGGCGCGCACGCGCGCCGCTACGAGGACGCGCTCCTGCGCCGGAGCGTGCCCTGCGCGCAGGCGGGCGCGGTCAGCTTCGCGGACCGCCGCGAGGTGAAGGACGCGCTCGCGTGGGTCCGGCTCGCGCTCCACCCGGCCGACGACCTCGCGGCGCTCCGCGCGATCAAGGGGCGCGTGCGCGGGCTGGGGCCGAAGACGCTCGACAAGCTGCATCAGCTCCAGCGCGCGCGGGGCTGCTCGATCGTCGAGGCCTGCGCGCGGGCGCCCGAGCTCGCGGGCCTCACGCGCCCGACGCAGGCCGCGCTGGCGGGCTTCGCGGGGCTCGTGCGCGAGCTCGAGGGCGTCGCGCGGGGGCCGGCCGAGGGGCTCGTGCGCGCGGTCGCCGCGCGCGCGGGCCTCCACGCCGACCTCGCGGCCGAGCCCGAGCGGCAGAAGAGCCTCGAGACGCTCGCGCAGTCGGCGCGCGACGCCGACCGGCGCGCGGGCAAGGCCGGCCGCGCCGCGGGCGCGCGCGAGCTGCTCGACCGCCTCGCGCTCCTCGACGGCCAGGACGGGCGCGACGGCAAGGACGCCGTGACGCTCACGACCGTGCACGCGGCCAAGGGCCTCGAGTGGGACGTCGTGTTCGTCGTCGGCCTCGAGGAGGGCCTGTTCCCGCACCAGCGCGCGCTCGACGAGGGCGGGCTCGAGGAGGAGCGGCGGCTCGCCTACGTCGCGTTCACGCGCGCGCGCCAGCGCCTCGTGCTCAGCTACGCGGGCCTGCGCGCGACGCGCTCGCCCGCGCAGGAGCGGCGCCGGCCGTCGACCTTCCTCTACGAGCTCCCGCTCGAGCTGCTCTGGGAGCCCGACCGCAAGGCCCCGCCCGACCTCCCCGAGCGCGGGCCGGAGCCGGACGCGGGCGAGGGCGCGGCGGGCCGGCGCGGCGGGCGGGCGGGTCGGGGGGGCGCGCCGCCGCTCGCACCGGGCGGCCTGCTCGGGCGGACGACCGGCGCCGTGGTGACCCGGCGTGCGCGGGCCGGGGCGGCTACGGCGTCCGGAGCGGCGGCGCCGGCGACGGATGCGCCGGCGCCAGCGGCCAGCGAGACGACGCCAACGGCCAGCGAGACAACGTCGGCAGACAACGGGACGGCGCCGGCGGCCAGCGGGCCGGCGCCTGCAGCCAGCGAGCAGACGCCAGCGGCCACTCGGCCGACGCCAGCGGCCACTCGGCCGACGCCCGCGGCCAGCCGGCCGACGCCAGCGGCCAGCCGGCCGACGCCGGCGACCGGGCTCTGGTCGCGCGGTTTGAGCAAGCGCCCCGCCGGCGCAGGCTGAGCGCGTCCGCGGCCGTGGGCCCGGTCAGTCGAGCGTGAGGAGCCGGACCTCGCCCGTGATCGTGACGAGCGCGACGCGCCCGGGCGCGGGCAGCGGGACGACCGCGAGCACGGGCTGGCCGGGTCCTGCGAAGGTCCGGGGTGTCCCGGGCGTCGCGTCGCGGAGCGGGTAGGCACGGACCTCGTCCGCGGTCGCTGCGACGAGGAGGCCACCGCGCACGAAGGCGAGGTGCGGCGCGACGAGACCCTGGCCGAAGCGGGGGCCGAGCTCGAGCCGGTCGGCCCCGCGGGCGGCGAAGACGACCTGACCCCCGTCGAGCCCGGGCGCCAGGACGTCGAGGTCGGAGGCGTCCTCCTCGCCGTCGCCGTGGGGATCGCCCGCCTGGGCGAACGCCGCCGCGAGGACCTCGCCCGCCCGCGTCGTCGTCGCGGCGACCCGTGCGACGGGCGCGTCGAGGCCGTCGCGCAGCGGGCCAGGTCGGCCGGGGACGAGGAGCGCCACCTGCCGTCCAGCCACGACCCAGGCGCCCGCGGCGGCCGGGTGGACCCAGCGCTCCGCGGCGGGCGCCGGGCCGGGTCCTGGCCCCGCGCGGAGGCGCGCACGTTCGCGGTCCGCGTCGGCGACGATCGCAGGGCGCTCGCCGGACGCGCGCCCGCTCCGGGCGTCCCAGCGGCGCAGCCAGGGCGTGCCGTCGGCCTCGTCGCCGACCGTCCAGAGCCCGCCGTCCTCGTCGGCCGCGGCCGCGAGCAGGCCGATCGGGACCCACTCGGGGTCGCCGACCTCGCGCGCGGGCAGGTCGCCCCGATCCGGAAGCCGGATCGGCGCGGGGCGCGCGAACGCGCCGGCCGGGGGCACACCGACCGGCTCGGCCCCGGCGGGCGCGCCGGCGCCGGCACGGGGCTCGAGGCGGACGACGGTCGTGGCGCCGGTGGCCCGCGCGGGGGCGAGGAGCGCGCGCACGTCCGCCCAGGGGCGCCCCGGCGCCGCCGGCCAGAAGGCCAGATCGGGCGGCCTCCCGTCCCAGGGCTGCCAGGCGAGCAACCAGCCGGGGTCCCGGGCGGAGCCTCGTTCGCGCGGCCGGTGCGCCCCCGCGGGCGCCGCCCCGCAGAAGCCGAGCGCGACGAGGCCGTGCTCGTTGCCAGGGCCCGCCCCGGCGGCCGCGCGCCAGGTCACCCCCGCGGGGAGGCGCAGGCGGCCCTGCTCGCGCACGCCGCGCGTCGCCGCCCCGCCGCCGGCGAGCGCG
>JANJTH010000168.1 GCA_024711205.1 Planctomycetota bacterium
CGCGCTCGCCGCGGGCGGGCAGGCGCCCGCGCTCGACCTGCTGGGCCCGCTCGCCCCCGCCGCGGCCGTCGCCGCGCGCCCCCACGCCTACGCCGTGTGCCTGCGCGGCCAGGCCGAGCTCGCGCTCGCGCTCGCGGGCGAGGGCCCGGAGGTCGTGGTCCCGCTCGAGGACGCCCCGGGGGGCGCGCCCGCGGGGGCGGACCTGCGCGAGGCGATCGTCGCCGGGCCCGAGGCGCTGCCCAGGGCGCTCGACCTCGCGGCCCGCTGGGCCGCGGCCGAAGCCCGCGCCGGCGCGCCGCTCGCGGGCGACCGCCAGGCCCCGCGGGCGCCCGTCGTCTCGGTCGTCGCCGCGGCCGGGTCCGCGGCGGCCGCGGCGCGACCCGGGAATTGCCCCTACTGCAAGCGGCCGCTCGACGCGTCGCCGGCCGACGACGGCGCGCGCCCCGGGCCGCCGCTCGCCTGCGTCGCGTGCGGGACCCAGCACCATCGCGACTGCCTGGCGGAGCACGGGCGCTGCACGGTCCTCGGCTGCCCCGGCGCGCGCGCGCTCCGGCTCGGGGCGGCGGTCCCGATCGCCGGGCTCGGGCTCGAGGCCCCGCGGCAGGTGGCCCTCACGGCGCTCGAGGGCGATCCGGGGCTCGGCCCGACCCTGTGGGCCCGCCTCGAGGCCCCGATCGACGACCCGACCCCGCCGCGCGCGCGGGCGCTCGCGCTCGAGCTCGCCCCCGGCCCGGTCCGGCGCGGCGAGCGCCTCCTGGGCCACGTGGTCGTCGCGTCCCCGCGCGCGCGGCGCCTCCACGGGGGGGCGCTCCGGGTGACCGCGACCCTCACGACGCGGGCGCTCGACGACCCGGGCTCCCGGCGGACCCAGCCGATCCTCGCGCGCGGGCTGACCCTGTTCGGCGAAGGGGGCGCCTCCGCGCTCGGGCGGCTCGCGCACGGGCTCGCCGCCTGGCTCGGGCAGGAGGGCGGCCTCGAGCTGCCGCCCGGGACCCGGCGCTGGCCGTTCGAGCTCCGCCTCCCGCCCGAGCACCCGGCGACCGTGACGAACCGGCGCGGCGGCCAGGAGGAGCGCGTCACGACGCGCCTGGAGGTCGTCGTCGACGGCGAGCGCGCGGCGGCCGAGGTCCACGTGGCCTGAAGGCCGGGCCGGAGGCGCCGCCTCGCCTGCGCAGGCCCGCGTCGCCGCTCGCGACGCGGGCCGCGGCCCACGGCCCGTCCCGGCGTGATCGAGGCGCTCCCGCCGCGCGAAGCGACGACGCTCGCCTCGGCGCGGGCGCCCGGGCCCGGCCTCCGGCGGCCCGACCACGAGCCCTCGCCCCCGGGCCCCGGCGTAGACTGCCCGCGTGTTCGGCCGCCCGCTCGCGCTCCTCGCCCTCGCCCTCCTCGGCCTCGCCGCGGCGCTCGCCCCGGCCGTCGTGCGCGGCTTCCGGCTCGACGCCTCGACCGAGTCCCTCGTGCTCGAGCACGATCCGGACGCGCGCCGCTACGACCGGACGCGGCTGCTGTTCGGCAACGACGAGTTCGTGCTCGTGGGCGTCCGGCGCGCCGACCTGTTCTCGCCCGAGGGGGTGGCCTACGTCGCGTCGCTCCACGACCGGCTCGCCGCGCTCGAGGGCGTCGAGAGCGTCCAGTCCGTCGTGTCGGTCCCGCTGTTCTCGAGCTTCGACGCGCCCGTCCCGCCGTTCCAGGCGCTCGCCGAGCCGGGGTTCCTGCGCGACGCCCTCGAGGAGGAGGGCGGGATCGACCTGGCGCGGGCCCGGGCCGAGCTGACGGACCACGCGCTCTACACGGGCAACCTCGTCGCGCGCGACGGGGAGACCGCGGGCGTCCTCGTGAACCTCGTCGCGCGCCCGGAGAGCACGGCCGCGGTCGAGCGCTGGCTGCGCGCGCAGGAGGCCGTCGCGCTCGCGCGCGACGCGGCCCAGGCCGCCTCCGCGGGCGGAGACGCCGCCGCGCGCCGCGCGGCCGACGACGCGCTGCGCCAGGCCACGGCCGCGCTCGAGGCGGAGCGGCCGCGCTACGTGGCCGCCGAGGACGCGCGGAAGGACGAGCGGATCCGGATCGTCGAGGCGATCCGCGCCGTCGTCGCCGAGGCCCGCGCGGGCGGCGTCGACGCGCAGGCCTCGGGGGTGCCGGCGATCGTCGTCGAGATGGTCGAGGCGATCGAGCGCGACCTGCGCGACTTCTCCTGGCTCTCGGTCGCCTTCGTCCTCGCGTTCCTGGCCGCGGTGTTCCGGCGCATCCGCTGGGTCGTCATCCCGCTCCTGCCCGTGCTCGCCTCGATCACGATCACGCTCGCGGCCATGGGGCACGTGGGCAAGCGCGTGACCGTGATCACGGCCAACGTGCCCTCGCTCCTGCTCGTGATCGGGCTGGCCCACGCGCTCCACATGATCGTGCGCTGGCGCGAGCTCCTCGCGCGCGACCCCGCGCAGCCCTCGGTCGAGCGCGCGCGCGCCGTCGCCCGCGCGCTCCTCTGGCCCTGCACGTTCACGGCCACGACCACGGCCGTCGGCTTCGCGAGCCTCGTCTACGCGGGGTCGCGGCCGATCATCGACTTCGGGCTCGTGATGGCCACGGGCGTGACGGTGGCGCTCGTGGTCAGCTTCGTGGTCGTGCCCGGGCTCCTCTCGGTCCTGCCGCCGCCCGGGCCGGACGGCGGCGACGGGCGGCTCGAGCGGAGCGCGCGGCTCCTCGAGGGGCTCGCGCGCGGCGCGCTCCGCCGCCCGCGCGCCGTCGTCGGGGCGGCCCTCGGGGTCGCGGTCGCCGGCGCCGTCGGCGTGTCGCGGCTCGACGTCGAGGCCCGGTTCATCGACTACTTCCGCCCGGGCTCGCCGATCCAGCTCGGGCTGACCTACATCGACCAGCACCTCGGCGGCACGAGCGGGCTCGAGGTCGTGCTCACGGGCGAGCCCGGCGCCTTCGGGCCGGCGAACCCGGCGCTGCTCGACCGGGCCGCGGCGGTCGAGGCCTGGCTCCGCGCGCGCCCCGAGGTCGGGGTCGTCATGGGCTACGCGGGCTTCCTCGACGAGGTGCGCGAGGTCCTCCCGGGCGCCGACCGCAAGCGCGCCGCGTTCTTCGTCGGCATGGCCATGTCCCAGGGCCAGCTCGACCCGACCGTGCTCGACGACTACGTGGTCGTCGAGCCGCGCGAGGTCGAGGGCAGGACGGTCGCCCCGTTCGCCTGCACGCGGATCGTCGCCCGCGTCCGCGAGACCGACCCGGGGCTGCGTCGCAACGCGCTCCTGGGCGAGCTGCGGGCCTTCCTCGCCCGGGAGTTCCCCGCGGACGGCCCGGTCCGGGCCGAGGTCACGGGCATGTTCGTGCTCTACGCGAACATGCTCGCGAGCCTCGTGCGCAGCCAGGTGGTCACGAGCCTGCTCGCGTTCGGGGCGATCTTCCTCATGCTCGCGGCGCTGTTCCGCCACCCGGGCGCGGCGCTGCTCGCGCTCGTGCCGAACATGCTGCCGATCGTCGTCGTGCTCGGCGCCATGGGCGCGTTCGGCGTCCCCCTCGACATGGCGACCGTGATGATCGCGAGCATCTCGCTGGGGATCGGGATCGACTGCGCGATCCACTACCTGTTCCGCTACCGCGAGGAGGTCCGCGCGGGCGAGGCCCGCGGCGACGTGGCGCGCGCGCTCGAGCGCAGCCACGGCTCGATCGGGACCTCGATCCTCTACACGAGCCTGACCTCGGTCGTCGGCTTCGCCGTGCTCGCCGCGTCCGAGTTCCGCCCGAACGCCTACTTCGGCGTGTTCACGGGGCTCGCGATGGCGGCCGCGCTGTTCGCGATGCTCACGGTCCTGCCGGTGCTCGTCGCCTGGACCGGCCTGTTCCGCCCCGCCGACGCGGGGCCCCCGCCCGCGGCCCCCGGCGGGCCCGAGCCCCCGGCGAGCCCCGGCGCCCCGCCGGACGCGCCGCCCGCGGGCGCGTCCGGCGCGTAGCGCCAAGAGGCCCGGCCGGAGACGCCGCCTCGCCTCCGCTCGCCGCGCGCGTCGCCGGTCGCAACGCACGGTCCCTCCAGGAACGCTCGAGTTGCTCCCGCCTCGCGGGCGACGACGCCCGCTTCGCGGAGGGCTCCGGCGGGAGCTCCGGCCGGCCCTCTAGCGGCTCCAGGGCCGCTTGCGCGGCGGCGGCGGGCGGCGCCAGGCCAGGCGGACCACGTCGCCGTCGTCGACCTCGTCGTCGGCGGCGGGTCCGAGGCCCCACAGCTCGGCCGCGTCGGGGAGCGGCGCGAGCCCGAAGGCGCGCTCGATCGCGCGGAGCGCCGCGGCGGGGGCCACGCGGTCGCTGGCCGGGTCGTGGTCCCGGAGCCGCTCGATCCGCGCGCCCGCGAGCGCCGCCGCGAGCGCCGCCGCGTCCCCGCCGGGGGCGAGCCCGAACAGCGCCGCGACCGCGTCGGGGTCGCCGCGCGTCCGCGCCAGCTCGTCGTCGCCGGCGTCGTCGTCGCCCACGTCGCGCTCCCAGTCGGGGCACGAGTGGTAGTCGTCCTTGGCCTCGCCCTGCGCGTCGTAGGCCGAGTAGAAGACCGCGCCGTCGTCGACGAGCCCGACCACGAGCGCCGGCGCCGCGAGCCGCTGCGCGAGCCCGGCCGCCAGGGCCCGCGCGGCCTCGCCCTGCTCGGGCGCGACGGTCGTCCAGCCCCCGCGGGGCGGGCACACGACGAGCCGCGCCGCCTCGGGCGCCTCGGGGTCGTCGTCGGCGCGGACGAGCCCCTGGGCGGCCTGGTGCGCCGCGAGCGCGTCGAGCACCCGGACGCGGTCCCGCACCTTGAGGTGGACGGCCGCCTGGAGCACGCGCTCACTCCCCGGGCGCGTCGCCCTGGAGGTCCTCGAGGTCGATCGACGAGACGGCGAGCTCGTCGTAGACCGCGTCGCCGAGGAGGCGCCGCGCGCGCTCCTTGAACCGCTCGACGCACTCGAGGTCGCGGAGGTCGTCCTCGAGCCGGTTGCCCTCGGCGCGCGCGACGAGCCGCCGCAGCTCCTTCGACGTCGGGCCCTCGGCGAGCGCCTGCTCGAGCTTGCGGGCGAACCCGGCGAACCGGTTGTACGTCGCGAGCTTGGCCTTGACCTCCTGGTAGCCCTTGCCCTCCTGGAGCGCGAGCGGGAAGCGCTCGAGGGTCGCCACGGCGTCGCCGAAGCGCTGCTCCTCGTAGGCCAGGTCCCAGGCGCGGATCAGCAGCACCTCGGCGTACTGCTCGGACAGCTCGTCGAGCTTGGCCCGGTCGGCGGGCTTCGCAGGGTTGGGCGAGAGCTTGGCCTGGACGAACGGGTCCTTCGGGTCCCCCTGCGGGCCAGGCGGCGTGGCCGTGGGGGCGGTCGTCGGGGCTGCGTCGCCGCCCGGCGTCGTCGCGGCCCCCTGGGTGGCGGGGCCGTCGCTCGCCGGGTCGGTCGCCGGGTCCCCCCCGCGCCCGAACGCGACGACGAGCGCCACGACGATCCCGAGGACCGCGACGCCAGCCGCGGCGATCGCCAGGACGGGGCTCGCCTTCGCGTCGGCCGCGGCGCCGCCGGGCGCTCGCGGTCGCCCCACCCGCGTGGACTGCCCGCTGCGGAGCGAGGCCGCCTTGAGCTTCCCGCTCGTCGAGCGGCCGGGCGGGGCCGCGTCGATGGGCGCGGCCGCCGAGGCCCCGGGCCCGCCGGGGGCCGCCCCGGGTGGGACCGACGCGGCGCCGGGCCCGAAGGGCTGCGAAGGCCCGGTGGCGAAGCCGGACTGCCCAGGAGGGCCCTGGGGGGCATGTCCGAAGCCCGGGCCCGGGTCGAAGCCCTGGGGCTGTCCGAAGCCCGGGCCCGGCCCGAAGGCAGGTCCGGGGCCGAAGCCCGGGCCCGGGTCGAAGCCCGGCGTCGGGCCGAAGCCCGGGCCCGGGTCGAAGCCCGGCGTCGGGCCGAAGGCAGGTCCGGGGCCGAGGCCCGGGCCCGGCCCGAAGGCAGGTCCGGGGCCGAAGCCCGGGCCCGGGTCGAAGCCCGGCGTCGGGCCGAAGCCCGGGCCCGGGTCGAAGCCCGGCGTCGGGCCGAACGCAGGGGGCGCTCCGAAGGCCGCCCCCTGCCCTGGCGCCGGGGGCGGGCCCCACGAGAGCGCCATCGCGTCCGCCGGGCCTGGACCGATTGAGGCGGGCTGGGCCCCGGGCTCGGGGCCGAAGTCGGGCGCGGGGCCGAAGTCGCCCGAGAAGTCCGGCGGCGGGAGGGGCGCGTCGAACGTGGCGACGTCGGCGCGCGCGCCCCCGCCCGCCTCCGGGAAGAACCCGGAGGCAGGCCCGGCGAAGCTCGCGTGCGCGGCGAAGAACGAGGACGCAGGCGGGGAGCCGCGGCCGGACGCCGCGAGCCCGGACGCCATGAGCGACGGCGCGCGGGCCCCGTCCACCTCGAGGTCGGCGGGCGCGTAGGCGGCGCGCTGGCCGGTCGCGCGCGCCGCCGCGCCGGGCGCGAGGAGGGTCGTCCGCGCGGTCGGGTCGAACGCGGCGAGCGCCTGCGCCGGACCGCCGGCGGGCGCCCCGCCGCCGACCTCGGCCCGGAGCCCGCGGGCCACGTCCGGGGCGAGCGCCTGCTGCTCGACGAGCACGACGAGCAGGTCGACCTGCTGCCCGACCTGGAGCCGGGCCTCGAGGGCGGCCGCCGCCTGCTGCAGCACCTCTCGCGAACAGAGCCCCCGCTGCAAGAGCAAGCGCCCGGCCTGCCGGTCCCGCTCGGTCATTCGTCCTCGGGCCCCGCGGGCGCCGCCCGATCATAGACGCCCCCCGCCGGACGCGCTCGGGCCCGGGGTGCGCGCCGGGCGGGCGCCGGGTCGGGCCAGTCAGCGTCCGCGGCGCGCGCGCGCGCGGACCTCGGGGTCGCGCGCGTCCCGGGCGAGCGCCGCGAGCGCGGTCGGGTCTCCCTCGGCGAGCGCGAGGAGCAGGCGGCAGCGCTCGTCGCCCGGAGCGAGCGCGAGGCCACGGCGCGCCAGGCGCGCCGCCTCGTCGCGGAGGTCGTGGCGGAGCGCCACGTCCGCCGCCACGGGGAAGTTCTCCGGCGCGTCGAAGTGCCAGACGAACGAGATGAGCTCGCGGTCTCGCAGGTAGGCCCGCAGGGCCGTCTCACGCCCGCGCGACGAGGACCACGCCGTGAGCTGGAGCGCCGCGAGCAGCCCGAGCCCGCCCGCGAGCCAGCGGTCGCGCCGGCGCGCTCCGGGAGACCTCCGCCAGAGGACCCGCACGGCGAGCAGCGCGGCCGCGAAGATCACCGTGGAGCCGAGGAGGACCGGGCCCGTCCAGCGCTCCGCATCGGCGGGGTCGTAGCCGCGCCCGGCGCCGAACAGGGTCGGCACCCACTTGACCTGGAGGCCGAACGTCGTGGCCTGCCGCCAGGCCGCGTCGAGGGTCTGCGGCCAGCGCGTGCCCAGCCCGAGGGCCGTCACGAGCCCCCCCGCGACGGCGGCCAGGCGCACCCCGGCCGTCGCCCAGGCCGGGCGCGCGCGCGAGGCGAGCGGCGCGAGCCAGAACGGCAGCGCGGCCGCCTGGTAGCGGGGCCCCCACGAGAAGCCGGCGTACCAGTCGCCCGCGCGGCCCGCGTGGAGGAGGAGGAACGCCAGGCCGAGCCCCCACGCGAGCACGAGCCGGCGGCGGTCCTCGGGGTCCGCGGGGCGCCGGAGCGAGGCCAGGGCCGCGACGGCCACGGCCGGGGCGAACACGAACAGCCCGCGCGAGGTCCCGAGCGTGACCTCCCGGAGGCTGCGCGCCGAGGGCGGCGAGAAGCCGGCCACGCCGGTGGCCTGGATCAACGCGATCCCCTCCGCCGCGTGGGCGCCGTAACCCGTCCGCCAGGGCGCGCCGAAGCAGGCCGTGTGGTAGGTGGCGAACACGAGCGCGGGTCCGAGCGCGCCGAGCGCGAGCCAGCCACCTGCGAGCGCCCGCGCGCGCAGGTCGCCCTCGAGCCGCGAGGCCCAGGCGAGCCCGAGCGCCGCCGCGACGAGCGCCGCCGTGTACTCGCAGAGCGGCAGGCATGCGAGCAACGCGCCGGCGAGCGCCGCCCGGCGCGGGCCGGGTCGCGCCTCGGCGCAGGCGAGCGCCGCGAGGACGGCGACGGCGCAGGTCAGGGCGTGGGCGTAGAGCACGGTCGCGAGCGGGAGGAGGAACGTCCCCGCACCCAGCGCGGCGGTCAGCCAGAGGCGGTCCTCGAGCGCGCGGCCGCCCTGGGCCGTCAGGCGGAAGAAGGCCGCCAGCGCCGTCGCGCCGGCGAGCGGGCCGAGCACGAGCGTCGCGAGCCAGACCCCGGCCCAGGGTCCCCCGAGCAGCAGGCCGAGCCCGTAGGCCGGGGCCGCGACGAAGGAGGGCCCCGGCGCCGCAGCGGCGTAGTAGCGGCCCTCGACGAGCGCCTTGTCGGAGGTCGAGGCGTGGTCCGGGTCGATCGAGAGCGCCCGGCGCTCGACGAGGGCGCGGGTGAGCGCGACGTAGCGGTTCGGGATCTCGCCCTCGAACGGCCACACGCAGGCCACCAGCACGACGAGCGCGCTCAGGAAGATGCGCCGGGTCGAGGCGCGCTCTCCCGGGGCGTCCGTCGTGCCCGGGGGCGGCGGCGTGCTCGTCGTCGGGGGCGTGTCCGGCATGGCCTCCGCGGGCCGCGCCCGCTCCTCCTGCGTGAGTGTCGCCTCGGTGCGGGCGGGCGGGCCAGCCCGCCCGCCGTCACTCCGCCGACGCGTCCTGGCTCAGGCGCTCGATCGTGTCCTCGAGCTCGCGGCGGGCGATCCCCTCGTCGAGGAGCGCCTTGTCGGGCCCGAGCCGCGCGATCTTCTCGGCGAGCGCGAGCGCCTTGCGGGGCGAGCCCGCGCGCTCGACGAGCGCCTCGAAGGCGACCGCCGCGAGCCCGTAGTAGGTGCGGATCGCCTCGACGTCGCCGCCGCGCGCCTGCTCGCCGCGGAAGAACGCGAACAGGTCGGGGAGGTCGCCCGTCGCCTTGCGCCCGCGCACGATCCGCCGCCAGAACGCGCGGCTGCGGGCCGGCTCGGTGAAGCAGGCGACGCCCTCGTTCGCCCAGCCCGGGGTCCGCGGCGCGATCAGCGCGACCACCGCGTGCGCGATCTCGTGCCGGTAGGTCGACGCGTAGAAGCGCTGGTCGGGGTAGGCCCGGATCACGACGAGCAGCCCGTCCGGCGCGAGCAGGCGCTTCGCGTGGCCCTGGTAGTGCTCGTGCCCCGAGTCCGCCCGGTAGGCCTCGGCGCCCTCGAAGATCAGCACCTGCAGGCGCCCGTGGAACTTGACCTGGTGGCGCTGGAGGCTCAGGCGCGCGAGCACGTCGTCGAGCGCCTGCTCGGGCTCGGTCGCGAACCACGGCTCGACCGACGGGAACGGGTGGTAGACGGCGAACCGCTCGGTCTCGATCCGCTGCCAGCCCGGCGCGACCCCCGGCGACGTGCGCGCGACCTCCTCGCCGGCGCGGGCGCGCCGCGCGAGCTCGCCGAGCCAGGGCGCCACGCGGTCGTCGGTCTGGAAGGTCGGGCCCAGCACGCGTCGGTACTCGGCGGCCGCCGCGCGCGGGTCGCGGCCGAGCTCGTGGGCGCGGCCGAGCAGGTAGCGCAGGCCGAGGTCGTCCGGGTTGTCGCGGACGAGGGGCCGGAGCAGGCGGAGCGCGACGTTGTGGTCGCCGGCCTCGAGCGCCCAGCGCGCGCGGTCGAGCTGCTCCTGGAGCGTGCGGGCGCCCGTGGGCTCGCCGCGCGCGCCCTCGGGCACCGGCATGGGCGTCGTCGCCTGGGGGCGGAGCTTCTCGACCTTGGCCCGCCGGGCCTCGAGCGCGCGCAGCTCGTCCTGCGCCCGCTTCACGACGCCGGGGTCCTCGTCCTCGAGCGCGCGCCGCAGGAGCGCCTCGGCCTCGTCGAGCGCGTCGGCCCACGCGCGCTCGCGCGCGAGCGCGAGGAGCGTCTCGCCCTTGCTCTGCCGCTCGATCCCGGCCACGAGCCGGCGCGGCAGCGTGACCTTGCCGTTCGGCGTGCGGACGACGACGACGTCGGCGGTCTCGCTCTCGACCGTGCCGCTCACCGTCCGCCCCGTCGTGAGCGTGACGACGTCCGCGCGGGCGACCGCGCCGACCCCGGGCGCGCACGGGACCGCGAGGAGGGCCAGCGCGGACGCGGCGAGCAGGCGGGGGCGGCGGGGGGGCATACCCCCAGCATGACCGCCGGGGCGGCGCCGCGGTAGGCGTGGGCGCCCCGCCCGGGCCCGCCGAGGCCGCGGGTCGGGCGCGCGCGCTCCCGCCGGGAACCTCGCCGCGGCGACCGGCACCCTCGTCCGATGGCGGCGGCCGCCGCTCCCGCTGGCCCACGCCGGCGCGGAGGCTGGCGGCCGGCGCCGGCCCCCGTAGCCTGGCCGGCGCTCCGCCCCTTCGCCGGGAGGTCCCATGACCCGCTCGCACCGTCCGCTCCAGCCTCCCGCCCCGTCGCGCCGCGCGCGCGCG
>JANJTH010000559.1 GCA_024711205.1 Planctomycetota bacterium
GGCGGCGCGGCCACGCCGCCGCCCGTCGCGCCCGTGGCGGCGGACCTCGTGCCGCCTGGGGCCGCGGCCCCGCAGGCTCCCGAGGCGCCGCCCGAGGCCGCGCCGGAGCCGGCGCCCGAGCGCGGCCCCGTGATCGACCCGACCGCGTGGGTCTGGACGAAGCGCACGCCGGCCCCGGGGGCCGACGCGCCCGAGCCGCGAAGCCTCCACGCCGCCGCTTACGACCCGGTGGGCCGGCGCGTGCTCGTCCACGGCGGCCGCACGGGCGGCTACATGGCCAAGGAGCTCGACGACCTGTGGGCCTGGGACGGCGCGCGCTGGACGCGCCTCGACCGGCCGGGGCGCGCGCCCCCGGGCCGCTTCGAGCACCAGATCGCCTGGGACGCCGCGCGCGGGTGCCTCGTCCTCTTCGGCGGCAAGGTCTTCGAGTACGACGTCGCGAAGGACGACCTCTGGGAGTGGACCGAGGCCGAAGGCTGGCGTCGACCGCTCGGCCAGGACGCGCGCAGGCCCAGCCCGCGCTCCGGGCACGCCATGGCCTACGACCAGCGCGCGCGGCGCGTCGTCGTGCACGGGGGCGTCGACGTGTCGAAGGACCCCGACCGCCCGGACCGGGGCGCCTCGACCTACGACGACACCTGGACCTGGGACGGGGCGGCCTGGAGGCGGCTCGACACCCCGGGCGGGCGGCCGCCCGCCCGCGAGCGCGGCGTGCTCGCGGACGACGGCGCGCGGCTCCTCCTCTACGCGGGGGCCGTCCCGGGTCAGGGCAGTGAGCTGGGTGACGTCTGGGCGCTGCGGGGCGCGGCCTGGGAGGAGGTCCCCCGGCACGGCGAGGGGCCGCCGGGCGGTATGTTCCCGCTCCTCGCCTCGGTCGGGGGCCGCCTCGTCGAGCTCGATCCCTGGCGCCGCTCGGTGTGGGTGGGCGACGGCGCCGCCTGGTCTCGGGTCGAGCCTCCGAGGCCCCTCCCTTCGAAGCGACTCGCCTGCACCTGGACCTGGTTCCCCGACCGCGGGGCGCTGCTCCTGATCGGGGGCAGCACGACGGTGGACACGTTCAGCCCGGTCGCCGAGGTGTGGACCCTCGGCCCGCCTTGACGCCGCCGGCGCCGCGCCCGCGCCTCGCTCACGCCCGCAGCGCCGCCTCGAACGCGGCGGCCGCGTCCTGCGGCGTGCCGCGCGCCGCGGGGTCGAGCGCGAGCAGGCGCGCGACCGCGTCGCTGAGGGCCGCTGGGACGGCGGGGTCGACGGCGCGCGGCGCCGGGGGCGCCTCGCCCGCGAGCAGGCGCTCGAGCGCCGCGCGCGGCGCGTCGCCGAAGGGCGGCCGGCCGACGAGCGCGTGGAACAGGGTCGCGCCGAGGCCCCACAGGTCGGCCCGGCCGTCGACCTCCTCGCCGCGGGCCTGCTCCGGGGCCATGTAGGCGATCGTCCCGACGACGCCCCCGTGCTGCGTGAGCCCGCCGACCGCGGTCGCGGCGGCCGCGGCCGTCTCGGCGCGCGCGCGGGCCTCGGCCTCGTCGACGAGCGCCCGCAGGCGCGCCGGGTCGAGCCGCGCGGTGCGCCCCGTCGGGGCCACGCCGGCGCGCCGCACGAGCCCGAAGTCGCCGAGGCGCGGGCGGCCGCGGGCGTCGAAGAACACGTTGGCCGGCTTCACGTCGCGGTGCACGATCCCGGCATCTCCGAGCGCCTCGAGGGCGCCCGCGAGCGCCACGCCGAGCCGCGCGACCTCGACCCCGGGGCGCGGCCCGGCCCGCAGCGCGCGCGCGAGGGTCCCGCCCGTCAGGAGCTCGCACACCATGTAGGGGAGCCCGTACGCCTCGCCGAGCGCGTAGACCGTGAGCACGTTCGGGTGCGACAGGGCGGCGAGCGCCCGCCCTTCGCGGCGGAACCGCTCGAGGAACTGCGCGTCGCCCAGGAACTCGCGCAGGACGAGCTTCACCGCGACCGTCCGCCCGAGCGCCTCGTCGAGCGCCTTGTAGACCACGCCCATGCCCCCGCGGCCGATCACCTCGAGCAGGCGGTAGTGGTCGAGCACGACCCGCTGCGCGCTCAGCTCGTCCGAGGCCGCCGCGGCGAGCGCGGCGAGCGCCGCCCGCTCGCCCGCGGAGAGCGCGTGCGGGCGGCGGTCGATCACGCACAGCGTGCCCACGCGGTGCCCGTCGAGCGTCGTGAGCGGGTGCCCGGCGTAGAACCGCACGCCGAGCGGCCCGTCGACGAGCGGGTTGTCGTGGAAGCGGGGGTCGTCCTTCGCGTCGGGGACGACGAGCGCGTCCTCACCCAGGATCGCGTGCCCGCAGAACGAGACCTCGCGCGGGGTCTCCTCGACGTCGACGCCCACCTTCGACTTGAACCACTGCCGCCCCGCGTCGACGAGCGACACGAGGGCGATCGGCGCGCCGAGCGCCCGCGCGGCGGCCTCGGTCAGCCGGTCGAAGCGCGCCTCGGGGGGCGTGTCGAGCAGGTCGAGCGCGTGGAGCGCCGCGAGGCGCTCCCGCTCGTCGGGCGGGGTCGGGGCGGGGATCACGCCCCGGACCCTACCACGCGCCGCGCGGGCCGCCCGCGGCGCCCTGCGCGCGCGTCGGCGGGCCGTGCGCC
>JANJTH010000561.1 GCA_024711205.1 Planctomycetota bacterium
CCGCGAGCCGCCCGCCCACGAGCGCCCAGCGCGGGCCCCCGGGCCCGAGGAACGCGCGCGCGGGCTCCAGCCCCAGGTCGCGCAGGCCGAGCCGCGCGAGGACGTCCACGAGCGCGAGCCCGCCCGCGAGGAGCGCCTCGAGCGCGGCCGCGTCGAGCCGGGCGCCGCCGGCCACCGCCGCGTCGAGCCGGGCCCCCCCCGGCGGCTCGAGCACGAGGAACGCCCGCCCCTCGAGCCCGGGCGGCCCCTCCCAGGCGATCCCGACCTCGAGCGCCGCGACGAGCGCCGGGTGGCGGGCCCGGGCGAGGAGGTCCGCGGCGCGCAGCGCCTCCTCGTCGGCCTCGGGGGGCAGCGGCGCCACGACGACCGCGCGCCCCGTCGCGTCGTCGCGCGCGTCGAGCCAGCCGCCCGGGTCGTCCTCCCGCGCCCGCAGGTCCCGGTAGCGCCTGTTCAGGGCGGCCTCGCTCGCCTGCGCCTCGACGGTGCTCACGTCGCTCGCCTCCCTGCCCGCGCGCTGCCGGCGCGCCGCCCATGCGCGGCCCGCGCCGCGCTCGATCCGTGCCGGCCGACGGGCGGCGCGGGCCCCGACTCTACAGGCGGGGTCCGACCCGAGGCCCGGCGCGCGAGCCCGGCCACGGGGGGCCCTCGCTGAAATGCCTCGGAGAAGCTCGCGGCAAGGTCCCGCATGGGCTTAGGTTCTGGCGCGCGGTTTGGACCGGGGAGGGGCGGAACGAAGGAAGGGAGCCCCATGTCCACCATTCCCCAGGCCGCCTCGCCAGCCGCCCGCCGCGCCCCCGCGGCCGGCCTCGCCCTGCTCGCCCTGGCCCTCGCGCCCGCCGCCGGCGCCGCGGAGCCCGGCGCGCTCACCGCCGCGAGCGACGGCTGGCGCTGGCGCCGCGGGCAGGTCACGGTCGAGCTCCGCCACCGCGACGCGCGCTGGAGCGCGGCCGAGGCCGGCGCCGTGGGGAAGGCCCTCGACCGGCTCCCCGACGGGTTCCTCCGCAAGGCCACGGCCGTCGCGCGCGTGTTCTACCGCGACGGGCACCCCCGCAACGAGTCGGGCAAGCGCGGCCCGAACGTCACGGCGACGACCGACGCCGTCGCGGGCTACGTCAGCTACGGCAACGGGCTGCTCGACGGCGTCGACGAGCGCCGGATCTACCTCACGGTCACGCACGAGCTCGGGCACTGCGCGCAGTATGCGGTGATCGGCGGGCCCGTCTGGCTCGCCAAGGCGCTCGCGAAGACGACCGGCACCCCGGGGTGGACCGCGATCTCCTGGACGTCGGCCGTCACGTACGGGCTCAAGAGCTGGAACGGGTTCGTGAGCGACTACGCGCGCACGAACGACCGCGAGGACTTCGCCGAGTCGGTCGAGTTCTACTGGGTCAACCCCGACGGCCTGCGCCGGGTCAGCCCGGCCAAGTACGCGTTCATGAAGGCCGTCGTGTTCGACGGCGCCGTGTCCCCGGCCTCCGCGCGCGTCGCGTCGCACGACGTGATCGCGCCGGTCCGCCCCGTGATCGAGCGCCTCGGCGACACGGTCGACACGCCGGGCTCGCTCGTGAAGGTCCACGGCAAGCACTTCATGGGCCCGCTCGACGGCGGCTACAACACGGTCCGCTACCGCGGCACGCGGACGCTGCACGTCCCGGTCTCCCGGACGACGGTGTGGTCGTGGGTCCCGCCGATCAAGGAGGGCGCGGCCTCGGTCACGGTCACGACCCAGGACGGCCAGAGCGCCCCGGCCGACTTCCGGGTCAAGAAGCCGTGGTGGAAGTTCTGGTAGCGGGGGGCGGCGCCCGGAGGCCGTGAGCGGCCCACGGTCCGGTATGCTCCGGCCGTCGGGCCGCGAGGGGCCTCGACGGGGAGCGCCGGCCGGTGTCACGATCGCGGAGGTGGCCAGGGGGTGCCCCCGGCCTGGGGCTGACGGCGAGCCTGGCGCTGGTCGCCACGGGGTGCCCGCCCCGGGTCAAGCCCGAGCCCTACAAGACGCCGATCCTCCAGCCGGTGCCGCCCCCCGGGACGCCCGTCGTCGCGGTCGCGGCGCCCGCGGCCGGGGCGCTCCCGCTCCCGCCCGAGGGGCACAACTCGGAGGCCCAGCTCGCGGCCGAGGCGGCCCTCCTCGCGGACCCCGCCGAGCGGGCCGCCTTCGAGGACGCGTTCCGGCTCACCTTCACGACCGAGCGCGGCCGGCGCGACGCCGGGCGCGCGCGCGGGCTGCTCGCCCCGCTGGTCGCCCGGAACTTCGCGCCCGCCTGGCGCGTGCAAGGCTACGGGTTCGTCGACCAGGGGTTCCAGGTGGCGCCGGCGATCGAGTGCTACGAGAAGGCGGTCGCGGCCGACGAGACGTACGGGCCCGGCCACTACGCGCTCGCCTTCATGCTCGGCCAGACGGACCCCGCGCGGGGCCGCGTCCACTTCGAGCGCGCGCTCGCGCTCGGGGTCGTGGACGCGCGCAACCTCCGCCAGCAGTTCTACCGTTGAGCGCGGGCGCGCCGCGCGGGCGCGCCCGGCCTCGTGAGGCCCCCATGCAGCGCGTCGCGCCCCTCGTCCTCGCCGCCGCGGGCGCCCTCGCCCTCGCGCCCGCCGCCCAGGCCCAGGCGGAGCTCCAGGGCTGGCGGCGCGAGCTCGACCCGCTCCTCGACCGCTGGGCGAACGACCTCGAGCCGGGGCGGCTCAAGCGCGCGCGCGGGCTCGTGCGCGCCCAGGCCGCCGCGACGCCGGACGACGCCGAGGTCCTCCTCGAGCTCGCGCGGCTCGAGCTCGCGGCCGACGACCCGGCCCCGGCCCTCGCCGCCGCCGACCGGTGCGTCGACCGGATCGCCGCGGTGGAGCGCCAGGAGCGGGCCCGCGCGCGCGAGCGCGCCCGCGAGCGCGAGGAGGGCCCCGCCCCCGACGCCGTCGCGGGCGAGGCGGGCCCCGCGCCCGAGCTCCTCGAGCGGCGCGGGGCCGCGCTCGCGCTCGCCTTCCTGGCCCAGCGCGCGCAGCTCAACGCCGAGCTCGCGCGGACCCGCGACGAGGAGGCCACGCGGCGCACGATCGAGGCGCTCGAGCCCGTGATCGAGCGGCGCCGGGCCTCGCTCGCGGCGACCGTCGGGCCCGAGGGGGCGCGCGCGCTCCTCCGGGCCGAGGCGGTGCGGCTCCACACGCTGCGCAACCTCGACCGGCTCGGCGCGCCGCCCGCGCCGATCGGGCAGCCGGACGCCGACGGCGACCCGGTCGACCTCACGGTCTACCGCGGGCGGCCGCTCCTGATCCTGTTCTGGAGCGGCGCCCCGATCGACTGCGGCGAGGTGGTCGCCGAGGTCGAGGCGGTCCGGCGCAAGGTCGCCGACCGCGGGCTCGCGGTCCTCGGGGTGTGCCTCGACGCCGACGCGGCGGCCGCGGCCGAGCGCGTCGCGAAGGACGGCCTCGGCTGGCGCCACGTCTTCGCGCCCGAGGGGCTGATCGGGCGCGACGCCCGCGCCTGGAAGGTCGCGACCCTCCCCTCGGGCGTGCTCGTCGACGGCGCGGGCCGCGTGCGCTACGTCGACCCCTGGGAGCTCGGGCTCGAGCAGGCCGTCGAGGACCTGCTCGCCCGCGGCGCGCCGCGGTAGCGGGGGCCGTGCGCCGCCCCGCCGCCCGCGCGCTCCTCGGCGCGACCCTCGCCCTGCTCGGGGCGCGCGCCGCGCCCGCGCTCGAGCCGGCCCCGCCCGGGGCGACGCGGTGGGTCGAGGGCGAGGCCGGCCCCGACGCGCCGTGGTCGGACGAGGTCGTGGTCGACGCGCCGCTCCTGCTCCTCGACCTGCGCGGCGCCGACGGCGCCGACGTGGACGTGGGCGCGGCGGGCCCCGACGGCGCGCGGCGGCGCGCGGCGG
>JANJTH010000255.1 GCA_024711205.1 Planctomycetota bacterium
GGCGCGCGCGCGCCGGTGGCCTCGGTCGCCGACGCGCGCGCGACGTGCTGGTCGCGGCCCGTCCCCGGCGGCGGGGCGTTCGTGTTCGTCGGGGGCCGGCTGGGCCGGCCGGGGCCCGCGCGCGTCGAGCTCCACGACCCCGCCGCCCTCGGGCTCGCGCCCGAGGCGCAGGTCGCGGTCACGGAGCTGCTCGGGGGCGAGGACCTGGGCCGTCGCCCGGCCGCCGCGCTCGCGCGCGACGGGGTCGACCTGACGCTCGGGGCGTGGGGCACGGCCGTCCTGCGGCTCACGCCGGCGCCGTAGGCGCGCCGCGTCCGAGGGGGCCGCCTTGACCGGGCGCCGGGGCGCGTCCACGGTGGCGTTGCGGTGCGCCCGACCCGGCGCCCGCGACCGGAGGTGGCCCGTGACCTCGCCCCGCGCGTCGACGCCCTGCCCCCCCGCGAGGCCCCCCCGCGGCCCACGCCAACGGCGGCTCGCCCCGCTCGCGCTCGGGCTCGCGCTCGGGCTCGCGGCGGGCTGCGACGCGGTCCGCCCCCACCAGGGCTGGAGCTACGACCTCGAGCCGTGGGGGCGGGCGGACGCCCCGCGGGCCGGCCCGCTCCACGCCCCGCCGCTCGCCGCGGACGAGGTCGAGCGCGGGCTCGCGGACGCGGCGCGCACCCGGGCCGCCCGGGCCGACGTCGCCGCGTCGCTCGCCCCGCTCGCCCCGGATGGCGCCGCCCCCGCCGCGTGGTCCGACGAGGCCGTCGACGAGGCGGCCGAGCGCGTCGCGCTGTGCGCGCTCGCGGGCGACCCCGCGCGCGCGGACGCGCTCGTCGCGGCCCACCCCCGCCTCGCCTGGGCGCACGAGCCGGGCGCGCTCGCGCTCGTCTCGGCCGTGTTCGCGGGCGACGCGCTCGAGCTGACCGTCGCGCGCGGCCCGGCCGCGGGGCCCGACGCGCTGGCCGTGTGCCTCGCGCCGGGGACCTACGGCGTGCCCTCGGCGCGCGGCGCCGGGGAGGCCGGCGACGCGACGGCCGGGGGGAGCCCCGCCCCGTGGGTCGACCCCGACGCCGAGCGCCGCTTCGGGCGCTGGCCCGACGCCCAGGACCTGGCCTGTCTGCGGGCCCCGGTCGTCGTGCTCGCCGCGGGCGAGGCGGTCGCACGGGTCCGCGTGCCCGTCGCGTGCGCGAGCTTCGAGAAGGCCGCGCCGGAGCGCGGCCGGGGGCTCGCGCTCGCCCGGTTCGCCTCCGGGTCGGCGATCGAGCGCCTGCTCGTCGAGCTGTGCGCCGGCGCGCCGCGCCCCGACGCCGAGGCCCAGCTCGCCGTGTGGCTGGCCCGCGACGACGTGTCCTGGGCCGCGTTCGTGGCCGAGGGCGGGGCCTGGGGCCGCCTGGGCACGTTCGGCGCGGGGCAGCCCGTCCTGCCTCTCCACGCGCCCGGCGCGGCGCGGCTCCTCGTCGCGGCCGGGCTCGACCCGCGCGGGCGCCGGTTCTGGGGCGGCGCGCCCCGCCCCGACGACGCCGCGGCCCCGGCGCGGGAGGCCGACGCGGCCCCGGCGCGGGAGGACCCGGCCCCGCCCGCGAGCCCCGGCGAGGCGCCGCCGCCGCCCCCGCCGGACGTCTCCGGCTGAGCGGGGCAAACTCTGCGAGCGCTACCGTCAATCTCCGGTCCACGCGCCCGGTCCGCGCTCGGGGCGCCCGGAGGGCCAACGGGCGTCACGCCCGAAGTTTCACGCGCTCGATCCTTGCAACGCTGACCAATAGATTTGGTATCCTCCGCGGAGCGGGACGGGGACCCGTACTCACCCGAAGGGGGGCGACACCAACATGGCGAAGAAGAAGGCGGCCGGCCGCGCGCGCAAGGCCCAGGACGACGGGAGCACGGCGACGGCGCCGCGGAAGCGCGGCGGGCGCAAGCCCGGGGCGTGGACCCACGTCACGCCCGACAAGATCATCGCGTTCCGCGAGGAGAACGCGATCTCGCGCCAGCGCCTGGCCGAGGCGGTCGGGGTGAGCCAGACCTCCGTGCAGAACTGGGAGCACGGCACGGTCGCCACCCCGAAGATGCAGAAGCGCCTCGCCGAGCTGATCTCGCGCGGACCGCACGCGATCCCGTCGACGCGCCGGCCGCTGCCGGGGATGCACGACGCCGCCGGCGACGCGGCGGCCGTGCAGGCCACGGGCACGATCGTCTCGAGCTACCTCGCGAACAACCGCGACGTCGAGCCCGAGCAGCTCCTGGCGCTGATCCGCGACATCCGCCGCACGCTCGCGGTCGAGTCGCTGTAGAGGTCCGCGGCCGGCGGGGGCAGCCCCCGCCGGCCCGCCCCGACCGGGGCAGGGTGCGGAGGCCGCCCTGCCGACCTCGAGGGCGACGCGCGAGCACCTCCGCGCGCGACGGCGAGCGGCGCCAGGTTTGACGCTCCCGTTGCACTCGGACGCCTTGTAGGCAGGCGGCCCCTCGGCCAACATCCCGGCTCGATCCGGGGCCCTCGCGGCGACCCGGGGGGGTGGGCCATGGACGAGCGGCGCCTCACGGCGTGGCTGATCACCGAGCGCGTGCTCGCGAGCGATCAGGTCAAGACCTTGCTCGAGGAGCAGATCCGGCTCCAGCGGGCGGGGACCGCGCTCGACGTGATCGGCGTCGCGCGGCGGCTGAAGCTGCTGACCGACGAGCAGGTCCTGCAGGTCGTCGAGCGCACGGGGTATCGCCCGGCGACCGAGGGGCTGTCGGCGGCCCCGCCGGCGCGGTCGGAGACGGGCGCGGTCGACGCGACGGACGCCTCGGCGGACCTGCCGGCGCTCGACGCCTCGGACGAGGGGTCGGTCGCCGACCTCGACGCCCTCGCGGGCGCGGGGGTGACGGGCGGGCAGGGCAAGCCCGGGGCGGGCTCGGGCGCGCGCGTGGGCGCGGGCTCGGGCGCGCGGACCGGCGCGGGCTCGGGCGCGCGCGCAGGGACCGGCTCGGGCGCGCGCAAGAAGCCCGGCAAGACCTCGGGCAGCCGCAGCGCGTCGAGCGCCACCGCGTCGCGGATCCTGCGCCAGCCGAGCGGGCCGGGCGGGCTCGTCGCGGCGCTCGTCGTCGTCCCGCTCCTGATCGTCGTCCTCCTCGCCGTGCCGAAGGGCGACCCGCCGCCCCCGATCGTGGGCCAGGGCCGGGCCGGGGCCTCGACGCCCGGCGCGGGTGACGGCCCGCGCGGCCTCAGCGTGAGCGACGCCGCGAACCAGCTCATGTTCGCGGACCTGCTCCACGGGCTCTCCCAGGCCGAGAGCCGGCCCGCGCGCGTGGAGGCCGAGCGGACCGCGGTCGTGGTGCGCCTGCGCGGGCTGCTGGGCCGCCTGCGCGCCTCGTCGCTCGCGGCGCGCGAGAAGTCGCGGCTCGACCAGGCGGAGGCGCGCCTCGAGGCGATCGCGAAGGCCCCGCTCGCCGAGGGTCCGGCGGGGGGCCCGAGCGAGGTCGACCCCGAGTGGTTCGAGCGCGAGGGCAAGCGGGTCGCGGGCGCGCGGGTCGACCAGGCCTGGGCCCAGATGGCCGGGACCTTCGAGCGGATCCTCTGGCTGTGCCTCGCGCAGCCGCGCTCCCCGATCCAGCTCGGCGCCGAGCAGGTCCGCGGGGTCGACCTCCGCAAGGTCACGAGCGACGGGATCGCCGAGTTCACGCGCAAGGGGCCCGACGGGATCGCGAGCCTGGTCGGCGCCGACGAGCTCCACCCGGTCCTCGGGGTCGGCGGCTACGACGCGCTCCTGCGCGAGTGCGAGCGCTTCCCGGAGGACCTCAAGCGCAGCGAGCGGTGGGAGCGCTGGAAGTCGCTCGTGCCGCGGCTCGAGGCGCTGCGCGAGCGGGCGGCCGCCTACGCGCGCGCGCTCCGGCAGGCCGAGGACGCGGCCGACCGGGGCGACCTCGCCCGGGCGCGGAGCGCGCTCGACGGCGGGCCGTACCGCGACGACGCCTGGTGGACGGCGGCGCGGCGGTTCCTGGAGTCGCCCGACGTCGCCGCCGCGCTCGCGGCGCGCAGGAAGGAGCTCGAGGGCGGGGCGCCCGCCGCGGGGCGGCCGAGCGGGCTCCCGCTCGGCGGGGCGACCGCGACCGCGGCCGGCAAGAACTGGCGCGAGCGGTTCCTCGAGCTCTCGCGGCGGCACAAGAAGGCGCCCGAGCCCGAGCGCCAGGGGGTCGTGGGCGACCTCCAGCGGCTGCTCGAGGAGACGCTCGCGCTCGCGAAGGGGAGCTTCGAGCAGTGCGCGGACATCGTCGGCTGCTACGACGGCGCCCCGGCCGTGTTCAAGGCCGAGGCCTCGCTCGTCCCGCCGCTCAAGGCGCACCACGAGCTCTACTTCGACGGCGCGTTCGCCCGGGCGTCCGGGCCGCAGTCGTACCGGGCGCTCGACGACTGGTGCGCCGACCACGGCTACGAGGCCTGGCGGGCGCGGCTCAAGCCGTACCTGCGGCTCGTCGCCGGCGCGCAGACGCCGGTCGCGCGCCAGCGCGAGGCCGCGCGGCGGGCGCGCGCGCAGACGCAGGAGCAGGTGCTGGCCTACGCGCGCGACCGCGTCGGGCAGGTCGCGGCCGGCCTCGCGACGGTCCTCGACTGGATGCGCCAGCGGTCCTTCGCGCCGGATGCCGCGAAGAAGGAGCTCGAGGACCTCGTGGCGCGCGCGGTCCTGCGCGCGGGCGACCCCGTGTCGGGCGGCCGGCTGCGCGAGGACGTGCGCGCGCTCGCCCACGAGCCAGGGGCGGCCGACCCGGCGGAGCTCGAGAAGGGCTACCGCAAGCAGCTCGACCTCGTGATCCAGGACGCGGTCGCGAAGTCGATCAAGGGCGTCGAGCGCTGCCTGGCCGCCAACGAGCCGGGCCTCGCCTTCGACCTGTTCCAGTACGTGCTCCTGCTCGACCCCGAGAACGACCGGGCCCACAAGGGCCTCGGGCACGTGAAGGTCGACGGCAAGTGGGTGCGCCGGTTCGAGGCCGACGAGCTCAAGCGCGGCTTCGCCTGGGACGGGACGCTCGGCTGGGTCAAGAACGGCGCGGCGGACCGCGCGCGCTACGAGAAGGGCGAGTACTTCGACCGGCAGGAGGACCGCTGGACGACGCTGGCCGAGGCGAACCAGCGCCACGCCGACCCGGGCGCGCCCTGGGTCGTGAAGACCGAGCACTTCGAGCTGCGCTCGACGGCGGACCTGCCCAAGACGACGAAGATCGCGGAGCGGCTCGAGGCCTTCTACCTGTCGCTCTTCCGCCAGTACGACCTGTTCTTCGCCGCGAAGGGCGCGAGCACGGCCGCGCTGATCTTCGGCGTCTCGCCCGTGCAGCAGGCGCCGCTCGTCGTGCACTTCTACCGCGACGAGGCGCAGTTCCGCGCGCACGCCCGGCCGAGCGCCGAGTGGGCCGCCGGGTTCTACGACGGCGGGCGCCACGCGTCGTTCTTCTACGACATGGGGAACGCCTACTCGATCACCGTGCTCCAGCACGAGGTCGTCCACCAGATCCTCGGCGAGAGCTCGCCCGGGGCCGGCGCGGAGAGCTGGCTGGCCGAGGGGGCGGCCGTCTACCTCGAGGACGCCTTCTTCCGCGACGGCGTGCTCACGCTCGGCGAGAAGAAGGACCACAGCCGGGTCGTCGCCTACGAGGCGAGCGTGCGGGCCGGGCGCGCCAACGAGCACACCTTCCGCGAGGTCCTGGCCTTCCGCACGGGGCGCGACTGGGACTCGGGCGACATCTCGAAGAACTACCGCGGCGCGGGCGCCGTCGTCTACTTCCTCTGCAACTTCGACGGCGGGCGCTACCGGAGCGACTTCGTGGAGTTCCTCCGCGACCAGTACTTCGGGCGCAACCCGCGGATCGAGGACTACTTCGGCCTGTCGCCCCAGACGCTCGAGCAGCTCATGCTCCGCTTCTACGACCCGAAGGCCCAGGTGGAGCTCGGCGGCGGGGCGGTGGCCTCGCTCGAGGACCTGAACGCCGCGCGCGACGCGCTCGTGGCCGTGTGCGGGGCGAAGGACCTGAACCTCGACCAGGTCAGCCTGGCGTACGGCCTGTTCCGCGACGCGGTCCAGAGCGCGCCGGAGAAGGACGCCAAGGCGGCGCGCTCGCGCGTCGAGCGCGCGCTCGTGACGCTCCGCAAGAAGCTGCTCAAGACGGTCCAGGACGCGGCGAAGCGCGAGCAGACCGGCTCCGGGCGCGCGGCGCGCTACCAGGAGCTCCAGCGGCTGCGCGCCGCGGCGCTCGGCGTGATCAACGACCCGGCGCGCTATCCGGAGGAGAACCACGGCAAGGCGGGGCAGCACCTCGTCGACGCGGCCGTGAACGAGCTGCGGGCCGTGTGGCAGTCGACGCCGAAGGCGTTCGACGACCCCGAGGTCGTGCAGGCGCTCGAGGTGCTCGAGGCGACCGAGCCGTGGCTCGTCGAGCTCGAGGTCGACGCGAAGAAGCAGGGCGAGACGGCGGCGAGCGCGCGGCGCACGCTCCTCGAGGCGGCCAGCATGGCGGGGCTCGCCATGACCCCGGCCGAGCAGGCCCGGCTCGAGCAGGACAAGAAGGTCCGCGCCTACAACGACTCGCGCACGGACCTGCCCGAGGACTGCCGCGAGCAGGTGCGGATCCTGAACGACTACCGGGCCATGCTCGGGCTCCACGCGCTCGCGCTCGACACGCGGCTCTACCAGGCCGCGCTCAAGCACAGCGAGTGGATGGAGCGCACGGGGCGGTTCGCCCACGAGTCGAACCTGCCCGGCCGGGTCTCCCCGGCCGACCGCTGCCGCGCGGAGGGCTACGAGTCGGGCGTGGGCGAGAACATCGCGTTCGGCTACCCGACCGCCGAGTCCGTCCACAACGGCTGGTACAACTCGAGCGGCCACCACCGGAACATGGTCAACGTCGGGTACCACCAGATCGGCGTGGGCCGGGCCGGGACCTACTGGACGCAGAACTTCGGCATGGGCAAGCCCAGCTTGCCGTAGCGGCGGGGCCCGTCAGCCCGTCGCGCGCAGGAGCGCGAGCTCGAGCGTGAAGCCGGGGCCCATGGCGATCATGAGCCCGAAGGCGCCGGGGGTCGCGACGCCGCGCTCGAGGACGTCCTTCGCGACGAAGTGGACGGAGGCCGACGACAGGTTGCCGAAGTCGCGCAGGACCCTGCGCGACGAGGCGACGTCCTCCTCGCGCAGGCCGAGCGTGTCCCGGACCTGGTCGAGGACCTTCGTCCCGCCCGGGTGCGGGACGAAGAACCCCACGTCCCGGAGGGAGATGCCCTGCCGCTCGAGGAAGGCGTCGACCTCCTCGCGCAGGTGGCGCTGGACGAGATGCGGGATCCGGGGCGAGAGGATGATCTTGAAGCCCTCGGTCCGCAGGTCGAAGCCCATGATGTCGGTCGTGTCGGGGAACAGCGTCGCCTGGTGAGCGAGCAGCTCGAGGGCGGGGCCGCGGGCGGGGCGGTTGGACACGACGAGCGCCGCGGCGCCGTCGCCGAAGATCGCGGCGGAGACGACGTTCGCGCGGCTCGCGTCCTCGAGCTGGACCGTGAGCGACGGCAGCTCGACCGCGAGGATCAAGGCCGTGGCCCCGGGGCGGTCCCCGAGCAGGTCGCGGGCGAGGGCCAGCGCGGTCGCGCCGGCCGCGCAGCCGGCCTCGGTGAGCGGCACGCGGCGCACGTCGCGGCGCATGCGGAGCGCGTTGGCGACGTGCACGTCGAGCGCCGGGATCATGACGCCCGTGCAGCTCGTGTCGAGCACGAGGTCGACCTCCTCGGGCCGGATGCCGGCCTGGTCGAGGGCCGCGCGCGCGGCGGCGACGCCGAGCTCGCGCGCGACCTCGACGTAGGCCGCGTTGCGGGCCGTGAGGGAGCGCTCGGTCAGGTAGAACGCGGGCGGGCGGGCCAGCGCGCGCCGCTCGATCCCGGAGCTGCGGATGATCTGGCTGACGAGCGCGGGGTCCTCCCCCTGCGCGGTGAAAATGTCCCGGAGGCGCGCCTCGGCCTCCTCGCTCGAGAGCGAGTAGGGCGGCAGCGCGGTGGCGAACGACTGGATCGAGGGCACGGCACACCTTCCTTCCGACCGGACGACGCTCATGCACGCGCCGTGCCCTGACGCGGCCCCGGCGCGAACTCGGGGCGCGGCAAGGTCTGCGGCCGCCAGGACGCCGCCCCCGCACCCCGGCTTTGCGCCTTGACCTGTATGTCCTACAACCATGACGCGCGGGACCGCGTCGCCAGCGCGCCACGCGCGCACGGCAGAGGAGTTGCGGTCGGGGCGGACGGCCCGCCGTGCCCGGAGGCGCCGCCAGGCCGGCGGAGGAGCGAGCGCGCGTGACGAAGGTCCCCCCGCGTGCCGCGCTCCTCGGGGCCGGCCTGCCGCTCGTCGTGGTCGGCCTGCTCGCCGCGCTCGCGCCGCGGCCGCGCCTCGACAACCGCCCGACCGTGTGGTTCCCCTCGAGCGACCCGAGCCTCGCGCGCTGGCGCGGCCTCGTCGCCGACTTCGGCGGCGACGAGGTGGTCTGCCTCGTCGTCGAGGGGGGCGACGCGCTGGGGGCGCTGCGCCTGGCCGCGGACCTGGGCCAGGCGCTCGCGGCCGACCCGGCCGTCGCCGCGGTCACGGGCCCCGGGACCGCCTTCGCGCGGGAGGCCGAGGTCCTGCTCGACCCGGACCTGGGCGGCCTGGACAACCTGCGCTTCGTGGGCTTCGCGTTCGACGGGCCGCTCAACCGCGCGCTCCGCCTCTGGGAGCGCGACCCGGCCCGCGCGTCGCTCTACTGCGGGCTCCGCCCCGGCGAGGCCGCCGAGCGCGCGGCGCTCGTGGCCCGGCTGGAGCCCTTCCGCGCGCGCGCCGCGGCCGAGGGGCGGCGCCTGCTGGTCGCCGGGCACCCGGTCCTGAACCTCGCCCTCGACGAGGCCGCCCGCGACGTCGAGCGCCAGGCCATGCCGCTGCTCGTCGGCACGTGCGTCGTCGTGCTCGTCCTCGCGCTCGGCAGCCCGCGGCGCGCCGCCGCGCTGCTCGCCCCGGTCGGCCTCGGCGTGCTCGCGACGGACGGCCTGCTCGGGCTCGCGGGGGGCACGTCGAACCTGATCGTCGCGATCGTCAAGCCGCTCCTGTTCGTGCTCTGGCTCGCGGCGGGCTTCCACGTCGTCGTGGCCTACGGACACGCGCGCGCCGAGGGGCTCGCGCCCTGGCCCGCCGCCCGCCGCGCGCGGTCCGAGAAGCTCTGGCCGACCGTGCTCGCCGCGCTCACGACCGCGATCGGCATGGGCAGCCTGGTCGCCTCGGACGTCGCCCCGATCCGCGCGTTCGGCCAGCACGCCGCCGCCTGCGTGCTGCTGGGCCTCCCGCTCGTCCTCGGGACGCTCCCCGTGGCCCTCGCGCTGCTCGACCCGCGCGCCGACGCCGGGGACCCCGCCGACCCGGCTCGTGTGACGTCCGCGCCGCGCTCGGCCCCGGCGCGCGACCCGCTCGGGCGCGCCTGCGTGGCCCTCGTCCGGTCGGGGCACGCCCACCCGGCCGCGTGGCTCGTGGGCTGCGCCGCGCTGGGCGCGTGCGGCCTGGGGGGCGCGCTGAGCCTGCGCCCTCAGCCGCACGCGCTCGACTACTTCCGCCCGGAGCACCCCATGCGCCGTGACCACGACGCGCTCGTCCGGGGCGGGACCCCGCTCGCCTCGATCGAGGCGCTCGTCACGCTCCCGGCGCCCCTCGGCGAGGATCCGGCCGCGCTCGCGCGCCTCGACGCGTTCGCCCGCGAGGCCGCGGGCGTCCCCGGGGTGCGCGCCGTGGTCGGCCCGCCGCTGCTCCTGCGCGAGGCGTCGCACCGGACCGCCCGCGTCGACGCGCTCCCGGCCGACCTCCTCGTCCCCGACATCCTGCGCCGGCAGGCGGCGGCCTTCGCCGGGTTCCTGGCCGAGGGCGGGCGGCGCGTCCGGCTCTCGCTCGCCTGCGACGAGGTCGACCCGGCGGCCTACGACGCGGCCTGCGCCGCGCTCGAGGCGGCCTTCGCCCGCGCCTTCCCCGGCCCCGAGCCGCCCGGCGACCCGGCGGCGGCCCGGCTCGAGCTGACCGGCAGCTACGGGCTCCTGCTCTCGACCCAGCGCGCGCTCCTCGGCACGCTCCGCGACAGCCTGCTCGGCACGGCGCTCCTCATGCAGGTCGTGCTCGTGCTCGTGCTCCGCTCGGTCCGGCTCGGGCTCGCCGCGCTCCCGCCGAACGCGGTCCCCGTGGCCGCGATCTTCGCCGTCATGTGGGCGGCCGGGCTCCCGCTCGACGTCGGCACGAGCATGACCGCGGCGATCGCGCTCGGGATCGCCGTCGACGGCACGCTCCACTTCCTCCACGCCTGGCGCGCGGGCGACCTCGACGGGACGGCGCGCACGACCGGGCGCGCCGTCGTGCTCACCGCGCTCGTCGTGGGCCTCGGGTTCCTCGCGCTCACGGGCTCCGAGTTCGGGCCGACCCGACACTTCGGGCTCCTGTGCGCGGTCGCGATGGCCGCCGCGCTCGTGGGCGACCTGCTCGTGCTCCCCGCGACCCTGCGCGCCCTGGGCGGCCCCGGGGCCGGCGCGCCGCCGGCGCCCGCCTGACCGGGCCGCCCCGCTACGCGCGCGCCCGGGCGTCCCGCCGCGCCGCGAAGCGCCCGACCGCGCAGGCGCCCGTGAACTGGGCCCAGGGGATCGTGAAGAACATCCCGACGTAGCAGGCGACCACGCCGAACGACGCGAGCATCCCGAGCGCGAACACGTAGATGAAGAGGACCAGGTAGTCCGTTGCGTCCGTGGAGACGTGGCGCCACAGGCTCCCGAACCGCACCCCCGAGAGGATCGACCCCGTCTCGAGGAACTCGAGCTCGATCGCGGGCAGGACGTACTGCAGCGCGAGCGAGCCGAACAGGATCACGCCATAGGCCGCGATGACCGCGAGCGCGAGGCCCGGGCCCGGCCGCCCGGTCGTGAGCAGGTCGATCGCGAGGCCCGCCCCGACGAGCGCGCCGAACCCGAGCAGGAGCAGCCCGACGAGCAGCATCATGGCGAGCCACAGGCGGAGCCCCTCGGCGAGCAGCTCGCCCGGGTCCGACCATTCGGGCATGGGCGCCCCGGGTCGAGCGCGCTGCTCGCGCGCGATCCGCAGCCGGTAGCCCATGAACAGCCACATGGGGACGACGAGGCAGCCCCCGAGCAGGCACAGCGCGCCCAGCGCGATCTTCTTGACCCACTCGGGGTCGTCGAATGTCCAGCGCAGGAGCTCGCCCGGGTCCCAGGGGTCGCGCCCGCGCGGCCCCGAGGCCCCGGCCCCCGCGGGCCTGGCGCCCTCGACGAGCAGCTCGCCGCAGTGCCGGCACCGCTCGGCGCCCGCGTCGAGCGCCTCGCCGCAGAACCAGCAGGCCCCGGTCACGAGCTCGATTCGAGGTAGGTGTAGCCGGCGAGCCCCTGCTCGTAGACCTTCATCACCAGCTTGCTCTCCTCGAACGTGACCCGCTTCTCGCGCAGCGCCTGCTCGGCGAGCTGCCGGACCTTCGCGACGAGCTCCTTGCGATGGTAGCCGACGTAGCGGAGCACGTCGTCGACCGTGTCCCCCGTGACCACGTGGTCGATCTGGTAGCCGCCGTCGGCCGAGACCGAGACGTGGACCTCGTTCGTGTCGCCGAACAGGTTGTGCATGTCGCCCAGGATCTCCTGGTACGCGCCCACGAGGAAGATCCCGATGTGGTAGCCCGCGTCGGGCCGCAGCTCGTGGAGCTCGAGCACGTCCTTCACGTCCTTGAGGTCGATGAACCGCGAGATCTCGCCGTCCGAGTCGCAGGTGATGTCGGCGAGGACGCCGCGCCGGGTCGGCCGCTCGTTGAGCCGGTGGATCGGCATGACCGGGAAGAGCTGCTCGACGGCCCACGAGTCGGGCAGCGACTGGAAGACCGAGAAGTTGCAGAAGTAGGTGTCCGACATGGCCTTCTCGAGGCCCTCGAGCTCGCCGTGGACGTGCCCGGCCTCGCGCATGATCTTGAGGATCCGCTCGCAGAGGGCCCAGAAGATGCTCTCGGCGGTCACGCGCTGGTGGAGCGAGAGGTGCCCCAGGTTGAAGAGCTGGAGCGCCTCCTCCTTGAGGTCCACGGCGTCGTGGTAGCTCTCGAGGTGGTTCTTGCGGGTCAGCCCCTCCTGGACCTCCCACAGCCGGCGCACGACCGGCTCCGCGTCGTCGGGGAGCCGCTCGGGCATGCGCGGCGCGAGGGCGTTGACGCCCAGCACGTCGACCACGAGCACGGCGTGGTGCGCGGTCACGGCGCGGCCCGACTCGCTCACGATGTTCGGGTGCGGGACGCCCGCCTCGTCGCAGATCTCGCGCACGCCGTACACGACGTCGTTCGCGTACTCCTGGAGCGAGTAGTTCATGGACGAGCTGAAGTTCGTCTGCGACCCGTCGTAGTCGACGCCGAGCCCGCCGCCCACGTCGAAGTACTTGAGCCCGGCCCCCATGCCGACGAGCTCGACGTAGAAGCGGGTCGCCTCGCGGAGCGCGTTCTTGATGCTCCGGATCGCCGAGATCTGGCTGCCCAGGTGGAAGTGGAGCAGCTCGAAGCTCTGGAGCAGCCCCTTGTCGCGCATGAAGTGGACGGCCTCGACGAGCTCGCGGGCCGACAGCCCGAACTTCGAGCGGTCGCCGCCCGACTGCTCCCAGCGCCCGGCGCCGCGGGCCGAGAGCTTCACGCGCACGCCGATCCGGGGCGTGATCCCCATGCGCTCCGCGACCGCGGCGATCAGGCGCAGCTCGGTCGGCTTCTCGACCACGAGCACGACCCGGTGCCCGAGCTTCGACGCGAGGAGCGCCGTCTCGACGTAGTCCTCGTCCTTGTAGCCGTTGCAGACGACGAGCGCCTCGGGGTCGCCGAGCATGGCCATGACCGCGAGCAGCTCCGGCTTGCTGCCGGCCTCGAGGCCGTAGTGGTAGGGGGCGCCGGCCTGGACGATCGTCTCGACGACGAACCGGTCCTGGTTCACCTTGATCGGGTAGACGCCCCGGTACTGCGCCTTGTACTCGTACTCGCGGATCGCCCGCCCGAAGGCCTCGTTGAGCGCCCGGATCCGCCGCGCGAGCACGTCCGGAAAGCGCAGCAGGAGCGGCGTCGTGATCCCGCGCTTCTCGAGGTCGTCGACGAGCTCCTTGAGGTCGATCGACGGCCCGACCGGGCCGACCGCGGTCGCCTCGTCGGGGAGCTGGGGGTGGATCCGGAGCGTCCCCGCGGGGCTGACCGCGAACAGCCCCTTGCCCCAGTTGTTGACCGCGTAGAGCTCCTGGGAGTCGTTGACCGTCCAGCTCCGCAGGACGTCGGTCGCAAGCGCCATGGGCAGCCCCCTCGCCGCGCAGGCCTCGGCCCGGCGTCTTCCGGCGTCGCGAGGGGCTGGCGTGGGGCTCAGTGATAGAGCCTCGGGCCCCCCGCCGCAACCGCGGGGTGCGCCGGGCCCTGCGTCGGGGCGCGAGGCGGCGCCTCAGACGGTCTGGACGAGCCGGATCAGGTTGCCCCCCGTCGGGTGCGGGCGGCACTCGAACTCGGCGACCGCGCGCGACGCGTTGGGGAAGTACTGCGGGGCGAGCTTCGCGTCGATCGTGGCGCCGGAGTCGGCGAAGCGGATCTGGATCCGCCCGGCCGCCCGCTCGATCGACACGTGGTAGACGCCCTGCGGGTTGTTCGGGTAGATCGACTGCTGGATCACCCGGGCGACCTCGTAGACCGCGTTGCGCAGGCCCTCGAGCTTGGGGCCGCCGCCGCCGTTGAACGACGGCGCGCACACCGACGTGACGAGGTGGACGAGACCCTCCCCGCACTCCTGCGAGGCGGTGAGCGACACGTTCACCGGCGTCGGCTTGTCGAGCCGGCCGAACCGCACCGAGCCGTCGGGCTTGGCGGAGAGGAACGCGTAGCAGCGCGGGCACTTCCAGTTGCCGGGCGCGCTCACGTCGATCTGCACGCTGCAGCCCTGGCAGGAGACGACCTGCGGGAAGCCCGCCGCGCCGGCCGCGCGCCCCGCCGGGGCGACCGCCGCGACCGCGCCCGAGGGCGCCCGGTCGGCCGCGGGCCGCTTCGTCTGCGTCGTGTCGCGCGGGGAGAGGCGCGGGGGGAGCCCCGTCGCCGCCGCCGCCTTCTCCGGGGCCGCCGCGGGCGCGCCCCCGCCCACGTTCGAGAGCGCCGCGAGGGCGGCGTCGAGGTCGGGGCAGATGTCGAAGAACGCGTTGAGCCCGAGCATCTCGATCACGATCTTGACCTTGGCGGGCACCTTGATCAGGGCCATGCCGCCGCCGGTCGACTTGAACGTGTCGGCGTACTTGACGAGCGAGCCGAGGCCCGTCGAGTTCACGTACTTGATCTTCGACATGTCGAGGACCAGCCGGCGGATCCCCTTCGTCTTGATCTCCTCGAGCGTGCTCTGGAAGCTCGGGACGGTGTTGCCGTCGATCGCCCCCGTCATCTCGGCGAGCGCCGAGGTGTCGTCGCCCGCGATCGTCGTCAGCTTGATGTCGAGGCCGGCCATCGCTCCCCCATCATCCTTGTATCGACTGCACTTAAGGCAGCCTGGCGACTATAGCAGCGCCGCGGCGCCGCAGTCAACGCAGCTTGCCGGCACCCGTCGGATCTGCTACGACCTCAGACCACGAACGCGCGGGGGGCTCACGCGGAATGTCGACGATCCCGCAGGACAAGCTGGAGCTCGGACGGGCCATCCTCGCCGGGGGCGCCGTCACGCAGGACCTGCTCCAGCGCGAGCTCGAGGCGTCGGGCAAGGCCGGGGGGGTGCTCGGCAAGGCCCTCCTCCAGGCCGGCCTCCCGACCGAGGCCGAGCTCTTCGCGCTCCTCACGCGGACCCGGATCCCCAAGGTCAACGCGCGCAAGACGTCGATCCCGCTCGAGATCATCCGCCTCGTGCCCGAGGACGTGGCGCGGCGCGGCAAGGTCCTCGCCCTCGACCAGATCGGCAAGGTCCTCGTGGTCGTGACGCCGGACCTCGCGCAGGCCGACGCGTTCGCCGCGATCCGCCAGGCGACCGGGCTGCTCGTCACCCCGATCCAGTGCCTCGCGGAGGGCTTCGACGAGGTCGTCGCCGAGTACTACCAGCGCCTCGCCGACTCGGGGCTCGCGCCCGTGTCCTCGGCGCCGGCCGGCGGCGGCGGCGACGCGTTCGGTCCGGCGGGGGGCGCCGCCGCGCTCCAGGCGATCCCCGAGGGCGCGCCCGACGAGGACGAGTTCTTCCGGCGCTTCATGAGCGGCGGCCCGGTCCCGGCCGACGAGGTCCTCATGTGATGGAGATCGTGGGGGCGGCGGCCCAGGGGGGCGCCCTGCCCAGGGGCTCGGGGTGGGCCTGCGGCGTCGGGCGGCCGGCGGCTCAGTGGAGCCCTTGGGCCTCGAGCCAGGCGTCGTCGTAGAGCTTCGAGAGGTAGCCGCGGCCGCCGTCGGGGAAGACCGTGGCGATCCGCGCGGGGCGGCCGGCGAGGCGCGCGATCTCGCGCCGGACGCCCACGAGGGCGGCGCCGCTCGACCCGCCGACGAAGAGGGCGTCGCGGCGCGCCAGGTCTCGCGCCGCGTGGAAGGCCTCGCGGTCGGAGACCTGCACGACGTCGTCGATCAGGTCCCACTCGACGCAGTCGATCAGGGCCTCGTCGCCGAGCCCCTCGACGCGGTAGCTGCCCGGGCGCCCGAGCCGACGCTCGTGGAACCAGGCGTGGAAGACCGAGCCCACGGGGTCCACGGCGACGACGCGCACGCCGGGGTCCTGCTCCTTCAGGTAGCGCGCGACGCCCCCGATCGTGCCGCCCGTCCCCATGCCGCAGACGAGCACGTCGATCCGCCCGTCCATCTGCTCCCACAGCTCGGGGCCGGTCGTCAGGTAGTGCGCCTCGTTGTTCTCGCGGTTGTTGTGCTGGTCCGGGAAGTAGCAGCCCGGCGTCTCGCGCACGATCCGCGCCATGCAGCGGTTGTAGCTCTCGGGGTGCTCGGGCGGCAGGTCGCTCGGCACGACCTCGACCTCGACGCCGATCGCGCGCAGCGCGCGGACCTTCTCGGCGCTCGTGCGGTCGCGCACGGCGACCTTGCAGCGGTAGCCGCGCACCGCGGCCATCATGCCCAGCCCCATGGCCGTGTTGCCCGACGACGCCTCGACGAGCGTGCCCCCAGGCGCGAGCCGGCCGTCGGCCGCCGCGCGCTCGACGAGGTGCCGGCCCACGCGGTCCTTGATCGAGCCCATGGGGTTCATGAGCTCGAGCTTGGCCCACACCTCGGCGTAGTGGTCGACGCTGGCGTTGAGCCGCACGAGCGGCGTGCGGCCGACGGCCTCCGTCACGTCGCGGCACACGCGCTTGTCGCCGGGCTCCATGACCGACGTTCGGGCCGGGGCCCGGGCGCGCCCGGGCTCAGCGCGTCGCGGCTCCGGACGCGCCGGCTCGAGCGCGCGGGCGCCCGCCTCGAGGAACCGCGCCACCCAGCCGCGCACGTCCTCGGCGTCGACGTCGTCGTGGGCGCCCGCGAGCAGCTCGGGCGACGTGTCGCCGCGCAGGACGGCGAGCACGGCCTCGGCCTGCCGCTCCGGCGTCCAGGTCGAGGTCGGACGGCGTAGCGCTCGCGTGACCATGATCCCCTCCGGCCTCGCGCCCCGCGGTGGGCCGGGGGACGACGAGCTTCCCGCCCTCCTCTTCGGCTCGCGGCGCTCCCGGACTTCGGCCCCTGCCGGCGACGCCTCGCGCGCAGGCCCCCGGCGCGCCAGCCGCCGCCCCGGTCGCCCGACGACTCGCGGTTACGCTCGCGCCCGCGCGGCGCGCACCCGCTCCGCGCCCGCGGAGGCGCGCGTGTCCCCGGACGACGTCCCCGAGTGCCAGGCCTGCGGCGCGTGCTGCCACGGCCCCGGCCCGCGCTACGTGCCCGTGACCGGCGCCGACCTGGCCCGCCTCGAGGCGGCCTCCGCGGCGCTCGGCGCGCCCGCGCCCGCGACGACCTTCGACGCGCGCATGCGCCGCTGGCTCGACATGGCCCCGCACCCGACCGGCTGGGTCTGCCCGCAGCTCCAGCCGGCGCCCGACGGTCGCTGCGCCTGCGCCGTCTACCCGGGCCGCCCGGAGGCCTGCCGGCAGGTCGAGCGCGGCGACCCCGCCTGCCGCGCCGCGATCGCCCGCCTCGGGCCCACGGTCTGAACCAAAAAGGCCGCCGGCGGCCGAGGTCTCCCTCGGCCGCCGGCAGGTGTCAGGCCGGAATCGGCCCCGCTCGTGTCCCTCTCCGACGTCCTGCGTCGGGAGCACGCGGGTCGCTGGGCGTCACCGCCGCACGACCGCCCGCTCTCGGGGTTGTCTTCCACTCCGGAGCCTTGTCAACAAGTCGGTAGCGCTCTCCTGGACGTCGAGCGCGGTCCCGCGTGGCCCACTGGCCTGCGCGGTGTTCCCTTCCTGCCGGTCCCCGGGATCCGTGAGGTTCCCGGTTCGTTCTCCCCTGTGGCCGATCCCCCTCAGCGTCCCTCGCGTCCTCCCGGCTGCCCGGCCCTTCCGGCCGGGTCCGACGCCCATGAGGTTCCTGGTCCCTTCGACGACATCCCTCGGACGAGCCCCGTCTGCGACGGATCGTCCACGCCCGTCACGGTCCCGCTCCCGGGTTTTCGCAACCCCTCAGCGGTTTCCTGGCAAGCCCGAGGTTCGCGGCCTTGTCTCATGCCGCAGCCGTCCCTGGGACCTCCCCTTCAGAGCCTTCTCCTCGCGCGGATCGCGTGCCCCTCTCGGGGTCGCCTGCTCCCTCGCGGTTCGTCACGGTCGCCCTCGGGCGCGATCTCCGCGATCGGACACGGCTGGTTTCACCGACCCCCGACGTCACCGCCGGTAGCCTGGATCCCCCGCCGCCACGAGGCCCCTTTCCTGCGGCGCGAACGCCGCCCTCCCGGGTCCTCTCGATCGCGCAGACCGGGCTCGCCCGCGTCCACGCCGCTCCGTCCGCCTCGAAGCCTTCCTCCCCGCGCGAGTGCGTTCGCACGTGAACGGGTCTCCCCGCCCGACGTGGCCGCTGCTCTCCTGGGCTTCCGCCCCTCCAGAGCCTGTGCGCCCGCTCGACCTCGGGTCCTCGCTGCCCCGCCCGGCTCGCGCCGGGCGCGCTCGACCCCTCCCGGGACCGCGCGCGACGCCAGGGATCTCTCGACCCCCGACGCCAGGTGGGACCGTTCTCCGGACTCTCGCCCGGCGCGTGTCCCGTCGGCGTGCCCCGGCGCCCCTCGGCGCCGGACGTGCCGCCCCTCGGCGGCAACCCTGCCTCCCTCGGCCTTGGCCTCGTCGCGAGCGAGCTCGCGCCGGGGCTGTGCCCTCGGAGGTTCGCAGTATCGACCGAGCGGCCCGTCTCCCGCCGCCGCGCGAGCGCGACGACCGAGGCGAGCTTGCTCTCCTGGGGTTCCTTCCTCTTCGTCGACCTCGAGGCTTCGACGCCCCGAGCGGACCTGGCCTATGGGTTCGCTGGCGTGGCCCGCGTCGTCGCCGACGCTTCGCACCTCGCCTTCGGTCCGCCCTGAACGCCTCCCTGGGGGCCTCGTCGTCGCCGTTTCGGCGCTCGGCTGGGAACCGCTCCCCGCCTGACGAGGGGAAGAATACGCAGCGCCCCGACCCCTGGCAAGCGCGTTTTTCTGCGAGCATTCGCCGAATGCTGTGGAATCACGAGTCCACCGCTTTCGGTCCGCGGCGCCCCGCGCGCGCATGAAAGGACCTAGCCGGTGGAGAACGTGTGGAGGTCGTGTCGGTCGTGTGCGTGCAAGTTTTTTCTGGACGCCATCCACGGCGGGCCTCGCCGAGGCGCGCGCGGGCCCTCCCGGCGTCCCCCGGCGCCGGCCCCCCGCGTACAACACCCGCCTTCACAGCGTCTTCATGAAATCGCGCGACCGGCGCGTCCCGGGGCGCGTCGCGCGCGGGCTAGGAGGCCTAGGCGTTGCGGCGCCGGGCCCGCGCGGGCCGCCTCGGGCGCCCATGCGGCGCCGGGACTTGCCGCGCTCCCTCCCGGTGGGAGCCCGCCGCGCTAGCCTCGTGCGGCCGCGGCCGGGTCGTGGGACCGGCCGTCGGGAGGGCCCGTGCTCCACTACTTCAAGTTCCGTCAGGACCTGTTCGACCCCCAGCCGGCGCGCGACGTCTACGTGAAGCGCCCGCCCGGGCGCGGCTGGCCCGAGGAGTGCCCGCCCGTGCGGGCCGCGAACGGGTTCGGCTGGGACCTGCTCGCGAACTTCGACATCACGTTCGTGCGCGACGCGGACGGCGGCTGGCGCACCGACGACGAGGTCGAGCTCACGAGCGACTTCGCGTGGGCGCCCGGCGACGGCGAGGGGGCGCCGCTCACGCAGGCCTACGCGTGGTTCTGGGAGCGCGGGCAGACGCTGCCGCACCCGATCGACGACCACGTGTGGGCGGCGCTCCGCCACCAGGTCAAGGTCCAGACCTTCCTGTTCCTCGAGACCGACCCGAACGAGCTCCTCCTCATGACCGAGGTCCCGAACCGCGACGACCGGCCGTGGCGCGCGGTGTCGGCCGTGATCGAGCCCGACTGGTACCCCGCGAGCTACCCGTGGCACTGCGTGCTGGAGCTGCCGCGCGAGGGGGCGCGCGTCTCGATCGCGCGCGGCGAGCCGCTCTGCCGCCTGATCCCCGTGCGGCGCGACACCTACTTCGCGCGCCCCATGAGCCCGGCGCGCTTCGACGAGCTGTTCGCGCGCGGGCAGGACTGGCTCGCGACCCACGGGCGCCCGCCCGCGTCCCCGCCGGCCGCGCGCGGGCAGGGCCCCGCCGGCAAGCGCGGGAAGCGCGGCAAGCCCGCCGCGGCGGCGCCGCCCGACACGCTGGACATCACGCGCACCTACGGCAAGCAGCAGGTCCGGTCGCGGTTCCTCGTCGAGGGCGGCGGCCCGCGCCCGGGCCCCTGACGCCGGGCCTCGCGCCGGCCCCGACCGCGAGCCGGGCCGGCGGGGGCGGAGTGGGCCCCCCCCAAGGGACCGAGACCTGCGGCAGGGCGAGGGCGAGGGGGCCAAAGGTAGGATCCCGGCGTGAGCCCCCAGGTCGAGCCCCCGGCCGCGCCGCCCGCGGCGCCCGCCGCGCCGCCGGCGCGGCTGCTCAGCGAGTCGGCCGTCGACGGGCTCGGCGCCGCCGGAGGCCTCGGCGCCGGCGCCGCCCCGCCCCGCGAGCCGCTCCCGGCCGAGGTCGACCCCGACCCGGCCGTCGTCCTGCCCTGGCTGATCCGCCTGCGCTGGGTCGCCGTGGGCGGGCAGGCCCTGACCGTCCTCCTCGTGCGCGCGCTCCTCGGCGCCGACCTCCCGCTCGCGGGCCTCGCGGCGACGATCGCCGTCGCGGCGCTCACGAACGTCGGGCTCGTGCTCGGCGCGCGCCGCCTCGCGCCCGACCCGCGCGTGCTCCCGGCCGTGCTCACGCTCGACACGGTGCTCCTCACCGCGCTCCTCGCGCAGACGGGCGGCCCGCGCAACCCGTTCGCCATGCTCTACGTCGTGCACGTCGCCATGGCCGCGGTCGTGCTCTCGCGGCGCTGGACCGTGTGGATGGGCGCGCTCTCGACGCTCGCCTACGGGGCCCTGTTCGTCGTGCACGTCCCGCTGCGCGTGGCCGGGGCCGAGCTGCCCGAGGGGACCTACCGCGCCGGCGCCTGGTGCGCGCTCGCGCTCGTCTCGGCCGTGACGGCGGCCGTGATCGAGCGCGTGAGCGAGGCGCTCCGCCGGCGCGACCGGCTGCTCGCGCGCGTGCGCGCCGTCGCCGAGCGCAACGAGCGGCTCGCCTCGCTCACGACGCTCGCGGCCGGCGCCGCGCACGAGCTCGGCACCCCGCTCGGCACGATCGCCGTCGTGGCCCGCGAGCTCGAGCGCGCGCTCGCGCGGCTGCCGGCCGAGGACGAGCGGCGCGCGGCGCTCGTCGAGGACGCGCGCCTCGTCCGGGCCGAGGTCGACCGCTGCCGGGCGATCCTCGACCGCATGGGCGCGCAGGCCGCGCGCGTCCGCGGCTCGGTGCCCGAGCCGGTCGCGCTCGGCGAGCTGCTCGCGCTCGTCCGCGCCGAGGTGCCCCCCGCGCAGGCCCCCGGGGTCCGGCTCGCCGACCCGACCGCCGCGGGCGAGGTCGTCCGCGCGCACCGGCTCGACCTCGTGCAGGCGCTGCAGCCGCTCGTCACGAACGCGCTCGACGCGACGGGCGGGCAGGGGCCGGTCACGCTCGCGCTCGAGCGCGCGCCGGGCCCGGGGCCGGTCCGGCTCGTCGTGCGCGACCACGGCCACGGCATGGCGCCCGACGTGCTCGCGCGCGTGAGCGAGCCCTTCTTCACGACGAAGCCGCCCGGGCGCGGGACCGGCCTCGGGCTCTACCTCGTCCGCCTGCTCGCCGAGCGGCTCGGCGGCCGGCTCGCGCTGGCCTCGCGGCCCGGCGAGGGGACGACCGCGACGCTCGAGCTCCCGGCCCTCGACCTCGACGGGCTCGCGGGGGCCGCGCCCGTGGGGGCCGCGCCGGCGGGCGCGGGGGCGCCCGCGTGACGACCCGCGGCGCGGCCCCGCGCGAGGACGACGACGGCGCGCCCGGCCGCGACGACCCGGGCGGCGAGCCCCCGGCCGTGCTCGTCGTCGACGACGACGACACGTTCCGGGCCCGCCTCGCGCGCGCCTTCCGCGAGCGCGGCCACGAGGTCCGCGACGCGCGCGACCACGGGCAGGCGCTCGCGCTCGTGCGCGAGCTCGGGCCGGACCTCGTCGTCGTCGACATGCGCATGCCCGGCAAGTCGGGGCTCGAGGTCGTGCGCGACGTGCTCGCGCTCGACCCGACCGTCCGCGTCGTCGTGCTCACCGGATACGGGAGCATCGCGACCGCCGTCGAGGCCGTGCGCCTGGGCGCCGTCGACTACCTGACGAAGCCGGCCGACGTGGACCAGCTCCTGGCCGCGTTCGCCCGCCCCGACCGGCCGGGGGCCGCGGTCGAGCCCCCGCGCGTCGCGCCCTCGCTCGAGCGCGTCGAGTGGGAGCACATCCAGCGCGTGCTCCACGACTGCGAGGGCAACGTCACGAAGGCCGCCCGCGTGCTCGGGATCCACCGCCGCTCGCTCCAGCGCAAGCTCGCGAACTTCCCGCCGCCGCGCTGACCGCGCCCTCGCGCGCCGCGGCTCAGCCCGCCCCGCCCCCCAGCCAGTGCTCGAGCTCGCTGCGCGTCTCGGGGTCGAGGTCGTGGCCCAGCTCCTGGCGCAGCGACTCGAGGAGCTGGCGCTCGACGGCCCGCTGCGCGCGCGCCGTCGCCTCGAGGTCGTCGCGCGCCGCGGCGCCAGGCGCGGCGCTGGCCGGCGCGACGCCGGGGCCCGGAGCCCCCGCGGGCGCGGGCGCCGTCGGCGCGGGCCCACCTTCGGCCGCCTCGGGGCCCAGGAAGGCCGACCAGTCGTCGTCCGCCGGCTCGTCGGACGGCGGCGAGTAGCCGCGCGGCCCGCGCGGGGCGGCATCGGCGGGGTCGTCCGCCGCGCCAGCTTCGTCGCCGTCGTCGTCGTAGCCCCGCGCGTCCTCCCCCGGGTCGTACGGGTCCGGCGGGTCCTCGAGCCCGCGCGCGCCGCGCCCGCCCCGCAGGACGCCCGGCTCCTCCTCGTCGGCTTCGTCGCCCGGGTCCTCGCCGCCCGGGTCGAAGGCCGGGGCGACGAACGCGCGGCGGGCGGCGGGCGCGGGCACGAACCGGTCTCGCGGCGAGTCCAGCGCGTCCTCCAGGGCGGCCTCGGCCTCCTCGGCGGGGTCGCCCCACGCGGCGCGGTGCTCCGCGTCGGCCTCGTGCGGGGCCTGCCCCGGCCGGCCCGCGCGGAACCAGCGCTCGAGCTCGTCGGCGTGGACCACCGGCGGGTCCTCGTCCTCGAGCTCGTCGACGAGCGGCGGGAGGTCCTCGTGCTCGTCCGGAGTCCGCGGCGCGACCTCCCGGGTCGTCGCCCCCACGAGGCCGTCGTCCGGAGCGCCAGGCAAGTCGCCGGCCGTGCGCGAGGTCGGGCGGGCCGCCCGGGCCGAGCGCCCCGCCCCGGGCGTGCGGTCGCGGTCCGGCGGCGCCGCGCGCTCGCCAGCCCACACGAGCGGCTCGCGCGCGGCGTCGTCGGGGTCCTCGCCTCCGCGCGAGCCCTCGCCGGCGTCCTCGAGCGCGTCGTCGCCGACGTCCTCGAGCGCGTCCTCGCCCACGTCCTCGAGCGCGTCCTCGAGCGCCGCGCCGGGGAGCGCGCGCCCGCGGGCCAGCGCGGGTGACCAGGGGTGCCCGAGCACGCCGGCCTCGATCGCGCGGTCGAGGATCTCGGCCATGCGCTCGAGCGCCGCCCGCGTCGCCACGCCCAGCCGCCGCACGCGCTCGTCCGCCTCGAGCTGCCCCGCCCGCGCCTCCGCGCGCAGCTCGTCGAGGTGCGGCCCGAGCTGGCCGCCCAGGCGCTGCGTGAAGCTGGGCCCCGGCGCGCGCCGGGCCCGCTCGACCCGCCCGAGCGCCTCGGCCAGCCGCCCCACCGAGCCCTCGAGCTCCTGCCGGCGGCGGAGCTCCGCCTCGAGCGCGGCCTGCGTGGCCTCCTGCGCGGTCACGAGCGCCTCGACCCGCGCCTCGAGCCGGGCCTGCCGCGCGGCGGCCTGCTCGAGCAGCGCGAGGAGCGGCCGCGGCGCCCCGGCCGCCTCGAGCCCCGCGGGGAGGCCGCCCGCCCCCTCGCCGCTCGAGAGCCCGCGCAGGGCCTGCTCGAGCCCGGCGAGCCGCACGTCCACGTCGGCGGCCCGCGCGAGGAGCGGCCCGAGGGGCCCCGGGTCGTCGAGGTCGCCCGCCGCCGCCCGCACTGCCCCGGCGCCGGCCGCCGCCTCGCCCGCGTCCTCGTCCCGGGCCTCGTCGTCGCCGCCACCCGGCTGCGCCGCGGCGGTCGCGAGGCGGTCCTGGGCGGCGCGCAGGAGCGGACCCACCGGGTCGTCGGCCAGGCCGGGGGCCAGGCCGGCGTCCGGGCCCGCGGCCGGCGCCGCGTCGGCGGGCGGGGCGATCGCGACGAGGTCGGCCTCGAGCGCGGCGATCCGCGCCTGGAGCTCCGTCCGCTCGCCCTCGAGCCGCTCCGCGCGCGTGCGCTCCTCGTCGACGAGGGCCGCGAGGCGCGGGAGCTCCTGGCGGCGCGTCTCGTCGCGGACGCGCGCGACCTGGTCCCGCTCCTCGCGCGCGCGCTGGAGCTCGAGCTCGAGCGCCGCCAGCTCGCGCTGCCAGCGGGCCCGCTCGTCCTCGAAGCGCTTGCGCTCGGGCGCGAGCACGTCGTGGAGGATCCGCACGAGCTGCCCCTTGCGGACGGCCTGGACCTCGCCCGCCGCGACCGAGGCGGGGAGCCGCGTCGCCTCGCTCTGGAGGCTCGAGAGCACGCGGCGCTGGAGGTCGGTCGTCCCCGCGCCGTCCTCGCCGCCGACCGGGCGCTTGACGACGCGCGTCAGGGGGCGCGGGAAGCTGCCCGTCTTCGGCGGCTCCGCCCGCGGCTGCCGACCCGTCGTGCCGTCCACCACGCCGCCAGTCTGGCCGGCGGGCCCCTCCGGGGCAAGGGAAGGACCACGGGCGGTGGCCCCGGCGCGCGCCGGCGGCTAGCCTCCCGGGCGTGGGGGTCACGGGGGCCGCTCCGCCGCAGCTCGACGAGCACCGGCTCGACCGCCGCCTGGGCGGGCCCACGGGCGACGGCCTGACCGGTGAGGTCTGGGAGGCCCGCGCGCTCGAGCCGGGCGGCCGGGCGCGCCGCGTCGCCGTGCGGCTCGTCGCGCGCGAGCGCGCGACCCTAGCGCCCTGGGCGCTCCGCCCGGCGCGCGGAGCCCGGGCCACGGC
>JANJTH010000566.1 GCA_024711205.1 Planctomycetota bacterium
CGGCCTCCTCGAGCAGGCCGTGCGCCGGCGCGCCGAGGCCGAGGCGATCGCGCTCCGCCAGCCCGGCGTCGCGCGCGCCTGGGCCGTGCAGGGCGGGCGCGCGCGGCACGTCGTCGTCGACCCGGCGCGCGTCTCGGAGAAGGCGGCCGCCCGCCTGGCCCGCGACGTCGCGCGCGCGCTCGAGCAGGCCGAGCTCGGCCCCGGCGACGTCGAGGTCACCGTCGTGCGCGAGACCCGCCACGAGGCGCCGTAGCGCCGGCGCCCTGGCGTCCGCCCGGCGGCTCGAGGCGTGGCCCGGCGCGCGGAGGGGCGCGCCACCCCGGGCCCGGCGCCGGCGCTCCCAGGGGCGCTCGACCCTGCGCGTCGCGCCCCGGCGGCGGCCCGCTCAGCCGCCGTCGGCCGCGCGCGTGACCTCGCGGTAGGCGGCGACGAACCGGCGGAGGTTCGCCTCCTGCTTCGAGCCGAACGCGAGCACGAGGAGCCGCGTGATCAGGGTCTCGGGCTCGTCGAGCTCGACGCACATGCCGCGCCCGAGCGCCGCGAGCTCCTCGAAGATCGCCTTCGGCGTCTTCGCCGCGTACTTGGCGGGCGGCCTGACCATGAGCGCGTTCAGGACCCAGCCGTTGTCGCCCGCCTCCTTGGCGAGCCGGCGCGCCTCGTCGGGCCGCAGGGGCGGGGCGTCGCCGAGGAGCAGGAGCACGCGGACCGCGCGCTTGGACCAGCCCATGGGCGGCGTCGGCGCGAGCGCGGCGGCGAGCGCCTTCTCGACCCCCTCGTCGATCGTCTTGTCGTTCGGGTCGTCGAAGATCGAGAGCTGCTGCACGCGCCGGGCGAACTGCGGGAGGCGCGCGGTCAGCGGCTCGCGCTCGACCACGTCGTCGCCGTAGGTCAGGAAGCCCATGCGGACCTTCTTCTCGAGCAGGAGGTCCATGAAGGAGGTGATCTCGCCGATCTGGGCCCGGACGCGCGCGAGCTCGTCGTCCATGCTCTTCGTGACGTCGATCAGGAACACGATCTCGAGCCCGCGGTCGCGCAGCTCGCTGAAGTAGGTCGTCGCCTCGCGGGTGCGCGTCGCGAGCCGCTCGCCCGTCACGGGGTCGGCCGTGAGGTCGCCCGCGTCGGTCGCCGCCGGGGGCGGCCCGCGGCGCGCGGCCTCGAGCAGGAGGGCCTCGCCGGCCTCGGTCCACCAGCGGCGCCAGGCCGCGGGCGCGCGGGCGGCCTCGCCGGGGCCGGCCATGCGCTGGAGCAGCTCCTGCGCGGTGCGCGCGACGTACTCCTCGCGCGCCGAGAGCTGCTCGACGAGGGCGTCGAACAGGGCCTGGCTGCCGACGCTCGTGAGGAGCTCGGCGGGCGCCCGGCGCAGCCCGCGCAGCGCGAAGGCGCGGTTGAGCGGGAAGCGGTCGTGGAGGCCGAACCGGAGCGCGCGGACCACGCGGGGGCTCGGCGGGTCGTCGGCCAGGTCATTGAGCAGGAACGCCCGGTCGGTCCAGGTCTTCGCGTTGCGGTCGGCGAGCGTCGGGAACTCCCGCGCGTCCCCGTCGCCGCGGTCGAGCCCAGGCCCCGCGTCGGCCGCCGGCGTGGGCGCCGGCTCGGCCGCCGGCTCGGCCGCGGGCGGTTCGCCGGCGCCGTCCGCGGGGGCGACGGGCGGCGGCTCCGCCGGGTCCGGCGCGGGCGGGTCGTCCGGGGTGGAAGGGCGCGGGTCGTCCTCGGCCGGGACCTCGGGGCGCGTCGAGGTCGGGGACGGGTCGCCCGGAGCGGGCGTGGTCGCCTGGGGGCGATCGTCCGGCCGCACGGACCCGGCCGTCGGCCGGTCTTCGGTCCGCGCGGGGGGCGGCGTGGAGGGCCGCGAAGAGGCGACGGTGGGCCGCGTGGCCGGGCTCACCGTGTCGGTCGCGGCGGGCGGGGGGCGGTCGCCCGCCGCGGCCGGGGCGCTGGCCCCGCCGCCGCGACCGACGAGCACCCCGAGCCCGAGCACGAGGGCGGCGCCGACGCCGCCGAGCGCGAGGAGCGCCGGCTGGGGCCCCCGCGAGGCCGCCGGCCGACGCGACGGGGTGGGCGCGACCACGGGGCCGGACGCGGCCGCGCCCGCCCCGTCCTGGTCGTCCGCGTCGACCGTCGCGACGGCGCCCGTCTTCGGGCGGCGGGCGCCGCGCGTCGTCGTCCGCTTGCGGGTCCCGCTCCCGCGCCGCCCGCCGGTCGTCTCGGAGCTCCCCTCGCCATCGCCGGCGTCCGCGGTCTGCGCCGGACCCAGCACGGCCTCGATCGCCTCCCGCATGGCGGCGGCCGACTGCGTGCGGCGCTCGGGCTTCTTCTCGAGCGCGGCGTGAACGACCTCGGCGATCGCCGGCGGCACGTCCGGCGCGAGCTCGCGGAGCGGCTTCGGCTCCTCGGTCAGGATCTTCCGGTAGACCTCGGCCTTCTGCTTGGCCTCGAACGGGCGGCGCCCGGCGATCAGCTCGTAGAGGATCACGCCGAGCGCGAACACGTCGGCGCGCGCGTCGCACTTGGCCGAGCCGCCCTCGAGCTGCTCGGGCGCGAGGTAGTTCGGCGTCCCGACGACCGCGTGCGCCTGCGTCAAGGCGACGTTCGAGCCCAGGTCCTTGGCGAGCCCGAAGTCGATCAGCTTGGGGCGGGCCCCGGGCTGCTCGACGAGGATGTTCGTCGTCTTGAGGTCGCGGTGGATGATCCCGGCCGCGTGGGCGTGCTCGACGCCGCGCAGGACGCCGCGCATGAGCTCGCACGCCTCGCGCCAGGGCAGCATGCCGCCGCGCTCGCGCACCCACTCGCGGAGGACCGGGCCGGCGACGTACTCCATCGCCATGACGAACAGGTCGCGCTGCTTGCCTATGTCGTAGACGCGCACGATGTTCGGGTGCTCGAGCTTCGAGACGGCGCGCCCCTCGCGGACGAAGCGGTCGATCGTCGTCGGGGCCAGCTCCGGCCCGCTCTTGAGCACCTTGAGCGCGACCGTGCGGTCGAGGTCCTTCTGGTGGGCGCGGAACACGACGCCGTAGCCGCCGCGCCCGAGCTCGTCCTCGACCTCGTAGCGGTTCAGGTCGAGCTCGACGAGGTCCGACGCGAGCGAGTTGCTCACCTCGCTCGCGGCGAGCGGGACCGACAGGTCGAGCGGGTCGCGGCTCGCGAGGACCTCGATCCGCGACAGCTCGGGCACGGTGTCGGCCTGCTTGATCGGGCGGCCGCAGCCGGCGCACGCGAAGCGCTTCTTCGCCTTGCCGGGGAGGTCGTCCTTGGCGTGGCGATGCCCGCAGTGGGGACAGGCGTAGATCCGCGCCGCGAGCTCGTCCTGGATCGCGAGCAGGTCGTGGCACGAGAGCAGCCGCTCGCGCACGAGGAGCTGCGCCGCGTACTGGCGCGGGGGGCTCGCCGCGGAGGCCTCGACGAGGCGCTCGATCCGCGCGACGTCGGCCTTCGAGACGAGCCCCCGCTCGAGGGCCGCAGCGACGATCCGGTCGTCGAGGTCGCGCATGGTCCGAGCATAGCACCGGGCCGAGCCCGGGCGCCCAGGGCGCCCGGGCGCGGCGCGGACGTCGAGCGGGCGCCGGGGCGCGCCCGGGGGGGCCGCGCCGCGCGGTCCCCGCCCGGGTTCGTCGCTACCGGATCGTGATCGGGTGCTCGAGCGGGTCGGCCACGTGGCCGGGCGAGGCGTTCGAGATCACCGACGTGCCTGCGATCTCGATCCGGGCCTGCTTGCTCACGATCGCGTCGATCACGCCCACGCCGGCGCTGATGTAGCTGAGCTGGTAGGCGACCTCGACCTTCCGCGTGCCCCCGGCCGGGACCTCGACCGCGATGCCGCACTTCTCGCGGCCCATGCGGCCCTCGTTGATCGTCGGCTCGAGGTTCATGTAGTCCACGCGGATCGGGACCGGGTTCGGGTTCGTGACGCTGAACGGGAAGCTCACGGTCGCGCTCGTGAGCCCGCGGTCGACGACGGCCGGCGGGTCGAACAGGTCGTACTCGCAGGGCACGAGGACGATCGGCTCCTTCGGGGCGGACGAGCAGCCGGAGACGAGCGCGAGCGCGAGGGCCGGGGCGAGGGCGCGGAGCAGGCGGACGGTGGAGCGCATGAATTCCCTTCGGGTCGGGTGGCGCCGGGCACGTTCTTCGTCTGCCGCGCGCCCGGCCCGGCCGGAGGCGCGCGGCCCGGGCGGCCCCCCCAAGGCCGCCTGAGGCGACGAGGGAGCGGGCGGTGCCCGAACGCGAGCATCCTCCCCGGACGGTCCGCCCGCGTGTGCTCTTCAAGGGCGGCACCTCATGTGCGATAACGGACGCAGCGGGCGCCATCGCACTTTGCCGCGACCTCGAGCGCGATCAGCCCCTCCAGGGCGCCCAGGCCCAGGTGGACGTCGGCCACGCGCGCCGCCTTGCTCGTGGGGTCCGGGTTCAGGCTCACGACGAACGTCCCATGCGCGCGACGGAGCAGGTTCGCGTCGTGGGCGTGGGTCGGGATCACGCCCGACTCGCCGACGATCAGGAACACGTCGGGCCCCGGCCACCCCCGGTGCTCCTCGCCGCGCGCGTGGAACCGGGCCCGCGCCGCCTCGGCCTGCGCGTCGCCCACGTCGTCGAGGTCCGCGAACATGAGCATGTGCGGGCGCGCCGCTCTACCCCGCGGCCCCTTCGCCGGCCGCGGCGCGGAGCGCGCGGAGCGAGGGGCCCAGGAGCTGCTCGAGGTCGAGCGCGAGGTCGGGGAGCGCCGCGGGCGCGAGCGTGCCTCCGGGGCGGTGGACCGTGACGTCCTGCCAGCCCTCGCCCGTGGGCGCGCGGCAGCACGTCACTTCGCCCCGGGTCAGGTCCACGAGCCAGAGCTCGGGGACGCCGGCCCGGGCGTAGAGCGGGCCCTTGACCTCCCGGTCGGACGCAGCCGAGCTGGCGCCGACCTCGACCACGAGGAGCGCGTCGTCGGGCCCGGGGTGCGCGCTCGCGTAGCCGTCGTCCCGCGGCCGCACGAGCATCACGTCCGGCTCCGGCTCGGAGTGGTCGTCGAGCCGGAGCGGGAGTTGCACGCAGACGAGCGCGCGGCCGGCGACGCGGGCGGCGAGCTGGCCGTTGAGCGCCCGGACGCAGGCGGCGTGCGGGCTCCCCATGGGCGACACGTGGACCACCTCTCCGTCGAGGAGCTCGACGCGCTCGTCGGGCCGGAGGACCCCGACCTCGGCCATCCGGTAGTACTCCTCGACCGTGAAGCGCCGGCGCGCGAGCGCGGGGCGCGCGGGTCGCAGCGTCGTGGACACCGAGGCCTCCCTCCCGGGCAGCGTAGCGCAGGACGCCCCGGCTCGCCGTCGGCGCGGCTCGCGCGAGCGGCCGTCACCCCGCCGGCGTCAGCTCGACGAGCAGGTCGCCGGCGGCGACGGCGTCGCCCTGCGCGACCGCGAGGCGCTTGACCGTCCCCGCGAGCGGGGCGGCGACGACGGTCTCCATCTTCATCGCCGAGAGCACGACGAGCGGGGCGCCCTTGGCGACCGAGGCGCCCGGGGCCACGCGGACCTCGACGACGGCGCCCGGCATGGGCGCGCCGACCTGGCCGGGCGCGTCGGTCGCGCGCTCGCGCACGACCTCGGTCGTGGTGGCCGCCTCGTCGGCCACGTGGATCGAGCGCGGCTGCCCGTTCAGCTCGAAGAACACCTCGCGCTGGCCCTTCGCGTCGACCTCGCCCACGGCCGTGAGCTTGACCACGAGGGTCTTGCCCGGCTCGATGTCGAACGAGACCTCCTCGCCGACCTCGAGCGGGCCGAAGAAGGCCCGGGTCGGGAGGACCGACGGGTCGCCGTAGCGGGCGCGGAAGGCCAGGAACTCGTCGAAGACCTTCGGGTAGAGCGCGGCCGAGACCTCGTCCGCCTCGCGCACGGCCTCGACATCGGCGCGCGCCGCGAGCCGCGCGCGCTGGCCCGCCCAGTCGAAGGCCGGCATGGACGCGCCGGGGCGGCCCTCGAGCGGCGGGCGCCCGCGCAGGACGTGCGTCCGCAGCGGCTCGGGCCAGCCGCCCTCGGGGCGGCCGAGCTGGCCCTCGAAGAAGCCCACGACCGAGCTGGGGAGGCTGAGCGCGTCGGCGCGCGCGCGCACGTCGTCCTCGCCCAGGTCGTTCTGGACCATGAACTGCGCGAGGTCGCCCACGACCTTGGACGACGGCGTGACCTTGACCAGGTCGCCCAGGAGCCGGTTCGCGGCCGCGTAGGCGCGCTTGATCGCGCCCCACCGCCCCGACAGGCCGAGCATCTGCGCCTGGAAGCGGAGGTTCGTGTACTGCCCGCCCGGCATCTCGTGCACGTAGACGTCGGCGCTCCCGCTCTTGAGCCCGCTCTCGAACGGCGCGTAGAGCCCGCGCGCCTGCTCCCAGTAGGCGTCGAGCCCCTCGAGCAGCGCCGGGTCGAGCCCCGTGTCGCGCGCCCCCCCGCGCAGCGCGGCCACGACCGCGCCCATGGACGGCTGCGAGGTCAGGCCCGAGAGCGCGTCCGTGGCGACGTCCACCGCGTCGGCGCCCGCCTCGGCCGCGGCGAGCATGGACGCGACGCCCGTGCCCGCCGTGTCGTGCGTGTGCACGTGGATGGGCACGTCGGGGTGCTCGCGGCGGAGCGCGCCCACGAGGAGCGTGGCCGCGCGCGGCTTGAGCAGCCCGGCCATGTCCTTGATCGCGAGCACGTGCACGCCGCGCGCGACGAGCGTGCGGGCCTTCGCCAGGTAGTAGTCGAGCCCGTACTTCGTGCGGGTCGGGTCGGACACGTCGCCCGTGTAGCAGAGCGCGGCCTCGACGACGCCGCCCGCCTCGCCCACGGCGTCGATCCCGACCTTCAGGTTCTCGAGGTCGTTGAGCGCGTCGAAGATCCGGAACACGTCGACCCCGCGCGCGCAGGCGAGCCGCGCGAAGCGGCGCACGACGTCGTCGGGGTAGCTCGTGTAGCCGACGGCGTTCGCGCCGCGCAGGAGCATCTGGAACGGCACGTTCGGCACGGCCTCGCGCAGGCGCTCGAGCCGCTCCCACGGGCACTCGCGGAGGAAGCGCAGGCACACGTCGAAGGTCGCGCCGCCCCACATCTCGATGCTGAAGCACGGCGCGAGCGCGCGGGCCGTCGCGGGCGCGACCGCGAGCAGGTCGACCGTCCGCACGCGCGTCGCGAGGAGCGACTGGTGCGCGTCGCGCCAGGTCGTGTCGGTGAGCAGCAGGCCCTCGTGCGCGCGGACGGCGCGGGCGAACCCGGCCGGGCCCTCGCGCAGGAGCACGTCGCGCCAGCCCGCGGGCGGCGCGGCCCCGACCGGGCGCCCGGGGCCGGGCGCGGCGGGGACCGCGGGCTCGACGCGCGCCGGCCGGACGCCCTGCTGGAGCACGGGCGAGACCGGGCCGTTGACGATCACGTGCCCGAGCAGGTGCAGGAGCTTCTGCGCGCGGTTGCGGCGCGGCGCCAGGTCGAACAGGGCCGGCGTCTCGTCGACGAAGGCCGTGTCCGTGGTCCCCGAGAGGAAGCGCGGGTGGCCGACGACGTTCTGGAGGAACGGGATGTTCGTCTTGACCCCGCGGATCCGGAACTCGGCCAGCGCGCGCGCGAGCTTGCGCGTGGCGCCCTCGAAGTCGAGCGCGTGGGCGGTGACCTTGACGAGCAGCGAGTCGTAGTGGGGCGAGATCCGCGCCCCCGCGTAGCCCGAGCCGCCGTCGAGCCGGAGCCCCATGCCGCCCGGCGAGCGGTAGGCCTCGAGCCGGCCGGTGTCGGGCTGGAAGCCCTGGCTCGGGTCCTCGGTCGTGATCCGGCACTGGATCGCGAACCCGCGGACGGCGATCCGCTCCTGGCGCAGCCCGAGCTGCGAGAGCGTCTCGCCCGCGGCCACCCGGAGCTGGGCCTGCACGAGGTCGACGCCCGTGACCTGCTCGGTGACCGTGTGCTCGACCTGGATCCGCGGGTTCACCTCGATGAAGAAGTGCTCCCCCGAGGGCGCGACGAGGAACTCGACGGTGCCGGCGTTGCGGTAGCCGGCCGCGCGCGCGATCGCGACCGCGTCGGCGAGCAGGCGGTCGCGGACCTGCACGTCGAGGCCCTTCGCGGGCGCGACCTCGACGAGCTTCTGGTGGCGGCGCTGGACCGAGCAGTCGCGCTCGAACAGGTGGACCACGTCGCCCGCCCCGTCGGCGAGGACCTGGACCTCGACGTGGCGCGGGCCCTCGAGGTAGCGCTCGGCGAACACGCTCCCGTCGCCGAACGCCGCGAGCGCCTCGGACGTCGCGCGCTCGAAGGCCTCGGCCACGTCCTCGAGCCGGCGCACGACGCGCATGCCGCGGCCCCCGCCGCCCATGGCCGCCTTGAGGATCACGGGCAGACCGTGCCGCTCGGCGAACGCGCGGGCGTCGGCGGCCGACGCGAGCGGCGCGTCGGTCCCCGGCACGATCGGGACGCCGGCGGCGGCGGCGACGCGGCGGGCGGCCGTCTTGTCGCCCAGCGTCGCGATCACGTCGGGCGGCGGCCCCACGAACACGAGCCCGGCCTCGGCACAGGCGCGCGCGAAGTCGGCCCGCTCCGAGAGGAACCCGTAGCCCGGGTGGACGGCGTCGACGCCGACGCGCCGGGCGAGGGCCACGATCTCGTCGATCGCGAGGTAGGCCTGCACGGGGCTCCTGCCGCGTCCCACGAGGTAGGCCTCGTCCGCCTTGTAGCGGTGCAGGTGCACGCGGTCCTCGTGGCTGAAGATCGCCACGGTCCGGAGCCCCAGCTCCGTCGCGGCGCGGAACACGCGGATCGCGATCTCGCCGCGGTTCGCGCACAGGAGCTTGCGGATCGGCCTCGGTTCGGTCATGGCGGCTCCCCCTCCGCGGCGCAGGATACCCCTCATCGCCCTTGCCCTTGCCCTTGCCCTTGCCCTCCCTTCTTCCTCTTCTCCCCTCCTCCTCTTCCCGCTCCGCTTGCCCTCCGCCCGCGCCGCGGCTTCGATGGCCCTCCGAGGCGGTGATCGTGGCCTTCGCGGACGAGGTCGACCCGGACGGTTGGCGCCGCGCCGTCGGCCGGGCGCTCGCCCGGACGCTCGTCCTTTGCCTCGCGGGCGGCGCGCTCGGCGGCCTGGCCTCCGGCGGCGAGCTCGCGGTCGCGCTCGCGAACGCGAGCTTCGGCTCGGTGTTCCTCCCGCTCACGCTCGTCGAGTGCTGGGCGGCCCGGCGCCGGGGCGGTCCCGCCGCGGCCGCGCTCGTGGGGCTGGCGAGCGTCGTCGTCGTCCCCCTGGGGCTCCTCCAGGCGCTCACGATCCACGCGGGCGGCCCGTTCACGGCCGAGGGGCAGGCGGCCGCAGGCGAGACGCTCGCGCGGCACCTCGGCCGGCCGCGCGACCTCGTGATCACCGGGGCGGCGGTCGGGTTCGTGCTCGGGCTGGGGGTCCTCGCGCGGCGGCGCGCCGCGGCCGCCGGGTGCGGCGGGTCGCCCTGGATCGTCGCAGGGACGCTCCTCGTGGGCGCGTGCCTCGCGCTGCCCACGGTCCTGGGCGGCCTCGTGTGGCTCGCCATGCTCGCGTTCGTGCTCGGCGGGCTCCTCTCGGTCGGCGACGCGCTCGAGGGCCGGGCCTGGCGCGCGCGGCACGCGGGCGAGGGCGCCGTGGTCGCCGCGCGGCGCGCGCGCGGCGACCTCCCCTGGGGCCGCGCGTGGCTGCTCGCCTACCTGGGGGACGGCCCCGCGTTCGTGGCCCTCGGGCGGCAGGCCCCGCGCGACGTGCCGCGCGGGGACGCGCACGGGTGGGCGCGCGGGCTCGAGGTCGGCGGCGCGTGGGTCGTCCAGCTCGCGGCCGCCGAGCTGGCGCTCCTCGCGCTCGCGACGCTCGAGGCGCGCGCCGCCGC
>JANJTH010000334.1 GCA_024711205.1 Planctomycetota bacterium
GGCGCGCGCCGGGGGGGGGGGCCGGGGGGGGCCCCGGCGGGGCGGGGGGGTGGGCGGCCCGGGGGCGGGGCGGGGGGCCGCGCCCCCGCGGCGCCGCCGTGCGGGGCGATCTCGACCTGGAGGTCGACCCGGGGCGGCCCCGGGGCGGGGCCGGGCCCGCCGGCGCGGCGGACCGACACGCGCGGGTCGCGCGGGAGCGCGCGGACGGTCGCGATCGCCACGGCGTCGCCGTGCCAGGCCACGTCGCGCACCTGCTCGAGCTCGAGCGCCGGCGGGAGCAGCGTCGGGCCGCTCGGGTCGCTCGGGTCGACCCCGGCGGCGTCGAACGAGACGACCGCCAGCCCGCGGTCGGTCGCCAGGAGCAGCTCGGCCCCGTCGTGGCGCCAGGCGACGTGCGTGACGGGCCGACCGCCCTCGAGCCCGATCGGCCCCTGGACCCCGCCCTCGGGGCGGCCGGTCTCGGCCCACCAGGCGGCGCCCTCGTCGACCCAGGCGACCCGCGCCCCGGTCGGGTCGAGCGTGGCCGACCACGCGCCGGCGCGGCCCCGGCGGCGGAGCGGCCAGCGCCCGACGGAGGCGCCCTCGGCGTCGACGACGCCGAGCTGCTCGTCCGTCCGCACGAGCACGACGCGCCCGTCGCGCGAGCACTCGACCTGCCGCGGCGCCCCGCGCGGGAGCGGGGCGTCGGCGCTCGTGCGCTCCCCGAACCGGCCGATGGCGCGGACGCTCCGCCCGTCGACGCGGAGCAGCTCGTCGCGCGTGAGCAGGAACGCCGGGCCGTCCGGCGCGGCCGGCAGGGCCGCGTCCACGACGCCGCCCGTGTAGGCGAAGCCCTCGACCTCGGGGCCGCCAGCCGGAGCGGGCGAGCCCGCGCCCTCCGCGCCCCTGCGGGCGCGCGGGCCGAAGGCGCCCATGCCCTCGGCGCCCTGGGGGCCCAGGCGGAGGTCCCCGCGCAGGGCCACGCGTCCGGCGGGGTCGAGCAGGGGCCGCTCGCGACCGAGCGCGACCCCCACGAGCCGGCCCCTGGCCGGCGCGGCCCCGCGGACCACGTCGTCGTGGCCGAGCCCGAGCAGCTCGTCCGCCGTCCAGGCGGCGTCGAGGAGCGGCGGCAGCCCCGCCCACGCCGCGGCGCCGGTGACGCGCGGCCGCGAGACCTCGCGCCCGACCACGACGTCGAGCCGCCCGTGCGCGTCGAGGACGGCGAGGCGCGGCAGGGCCGGGCGCGCCCAGCGGTCGGGCACGAGCCGGTGGGGCGCGCCGTCCACGAGGTCCTCGACCGACCAGGCGGTGTGGCGCGTCCAGAGCACGGTCGTGCCGCGCTCGACGGTCGCGCCGGCCGCCGGACGGACCGGGGCCTCCGCCCGGTCGGACAGGGAGAGGACCTGCCGCTCGCCGCCGCCGTCGAGGCGCGCGAGCGGCTGGACGCGCAGCCCGAGCCACCCCGCGACGTCGCGCACGACCTGCTCGCTCGTCGCCTCGCGCCAGGTCCCGGGCGGCACGAGGAGGTCGAGCACCCGGGGCGCGAGCTGCAGCTCGACCCCGGCCTCCGCCTCGAGCGCGCGGGCGAGCTCGGCCAGCGAGGCGTCGCGCACGTCGACGTCCCAGCGGCCGAGCTCGGGCACCTCGCGCGGGGCGGGGACCACGAACGGCGCCGGGCGCGAGGAGGACCCGCCCCCCTGCGAGGGCGCGAGCGCCGCCGCCGCGCCCACGCCGGCGAGCGTCGCGAACAGGGCCGCGCCGAGCCGACGCCAGCGGCGCCGACCGTCGGCGCCCTGGTCGTCCGCGTCCTGGCCGTCGCCCGCCGGCCCGCCCGCGCCCTTGCCCGGGAGCGCCCGCAGCGCGACGGGCGCGGGCGCGACGTCGGGCCGCTCGTGGGGACGCACGACGCGCGTCTCGGCGCAGCCCATGACGCTGCAGCGCCCGTGCGTCGTGAAGCAGTCGGGGTGGTGCGGCGCCAGGCACGAGGCGCAGTAGACCGCCTCCGGGCGGCCCACCGTCCCGCGGCAGTAGGCGCAGGCGACCGCGATCAGGACCCCGGGGCCGGGGACCTGCGCGGGGTCGGCGCCGGCGCGCTCGGCCGCGAGCCGGCGCTCGAGCCGGTCCCAGGCGCCCGCGGGGGGCTCGGCCGGCGGCGCGTCGACGAGGTCCAGGTCGGCCCGGGCCTCCTCGGCCGCGGCCCGGCAGGCGAGGCACACGGCCAGGTGCTCGTCGACGAGGGCCGCCTGCGCGTCCTCGAGCGCGCCGAGCGCGCGGGCCGCGAGGAGCGTGACCACGGCGTCGCAGGCCTTCACGCGGCACCTCCGCGGGCGTCCCCGCGCCGCGCCAGGAGCGCGAGCTGGAAGCGTCGGGCCGCGGCCTCGACGCGGTTCTGCGCCGTCCGCGCCGAGCAGTCGGTCACCTCGCCGATCTGGGCGAACGTGAGCTCGTGCCAGTGGCGGAGCACGAGCAGCGAGCGGTCGTCGATCGAGAGCCCGGCGAGCACGTCGTCGACGAGGCGCTGCCGCTCGTCGCGCTCCGCGCGCTCGCGCGGGCCGTCCGCGGGCGGCGGGCCCTCGGCGCGCCGGCGGTCCTCGAGGCGCTTGACCTTCGCCTCGACGCGGTGCCCGTCGATCGCGACGTAGCGGGCGATCTGGAGCAGCCAGGTCGCCAGGTCGCGCTCGGGGTCGAACCGGGCCAGGCTCCGGTGGACGCGCACGAACGTCTCCTGCAGCGCGTCCTCGGCCGCCTCGCGCGCGCCCGTGAGCCGGAGCAGGAAGCCGAACACGCGCGCGGCGTGGCGCGCGTAGAGCGCCGCGAACGCCTCGTCCTCGAGCCGGCCCGCAGCCAGGCAGCGCGCGACGAGGTCGCGGTCGGCGAGGGCGGCGAGGCCCGAGGGGGGGGCGCCGGCGAGCGGGGGCGCTTCGCCCCGGCGCGTTCCGGCCGCCCGCGTCGTCGCTCCGTCCCCCATGCAAGCCAGGCTACGGAGCTGGGGGCGGAGCGCGAAGGCGGGGGGCGGGGGCTGGGGGTAAGTCGTTGCGGGGGGGGGAGGAGAGGGGGGAGGAGAAGAGGAAGAAGGAGGGCAAGGGCAAGGGCAAGGGCAAGGGCAAGGGTAAGTGGGGAGTGACCTGGGAAGGGGGCGCCTCGGGTGGAGCGCAGGCCCCTCAGGACGCGAGGCGCGGCATGCGGGGGCGGGTCGTGGGCGCGCGGCCGCGGGGGCGGCCCGTGTGGGGGCGGCGCGCGATCGCGTCGAGCGCGCGCGCGACGTGGAGCGCCGAGTCGGGGCGGTGCTCGGGGCGCCGGGCCATGCACGCGGCGATCAGGGCCTCGAGGTCGGCCGGGACGCGCGGGTTGATCGTGTGCGGCGGCGCCGGCCGGTCGTGGAGCACGCGCGCGATCGCCTGCGCCGGCGCGCCGAAGAACGGCGGCCAGCCGGTCGCGAGCGCGTAGAGGAGCGCGCCGAGCCCGTAGACGTCGGTCCGCGCGTCGACGGCGCGCCCGAGCGCCTGCTCGGGCGCCATGTAGGCCACGGTCCCCAGGATCTCGCCCGGCGCCGTGATCCCGCCGCCGCGCGGGTCGCGCGCGAGCCCCAGGTCGACGACGCGCGGGCCGCGCACCGGGTCGAGGAGCACGTTCGCGGGCTTCAGGTCGCGGTGGACGACGCCGGCCTCGTGGAGCGCGTGCGCGGCCTCGGCCACGCGGGCGACCGTCCACGCGGCGCGCCGCGGCGCGAGCGCGCCCTCGATCGAGATCACGTCGTGGAGGCTCGGCCCGTCGACGAGCTCCATCGCGTAGTAGAGCCGCCCGCCGTCCTCGCCGCAGGCCAGCGCGGCGACCAGCCCCGGGTGGCGGACCTCCGCCGCGAGGAGCGCCTCGCGCCGGAACCGCGCCGCCCGCCGCGGGTCGTCCGCGCGCGGCGCGAGCACCTTGAGCGCGACCTGCCGCCCGGCCTCGACGTCGAGCGCGCGGTAGACGGTCCCCATGCCGCCCTGCCCGAGCCGCCCGAGCACGAGGTAGGGCCCGACGCGCCCCGGCAGCGGCTCCTGGGGCGCGAGCGCGTCGAGGTCCCCGAACGGGTCCGTCCCCGGGTCGAGCGACGGCGGGTCGAGCGGCGCGGCGTCGCCGCGCGCGCCGAGCCGGAGCGTCGGCAGGTCGTCGCTGCCCGCGGCGTCGCGCGGGCGGGCGAAGGGGTCGTCGTTCGAGTCCATGGCGTCCGTCACCTTGCTGCCCGCTCCTCCGCGCACCCGCGCGATCCGACCCGTGCCTCGGGTCCGCCCCGAGCCCCCCGCGCAGGCCCCGCTCCGCCGAGCGGGCCCCGCGCGCCGCCCGTCAGGACGCGACGAAGTAGACGTTCATCGCGTCGTGCTCGAGGCGCTCGACCCGCTCGACCACGAACCCGGCCGCCTCGAGCATGCGCTCGGCCGTCTCGACGCCCCAGGCGGCCCCGAGCCCGGCGCCGCCCTGCGCGAGCGAGACGGTCATGCAGTGGAGGCACGAGACCGTGTAGAGGAAGGTGCCGATCGGGTGGTCGAGGTTGTCGTGGTGCGCCGCGTGCGCGCCGATGTCCTGCATGAGGAACGCCCCGCCCGCGCGCAGCGCGCGGCGCACCTGCGCGAGGACCCCCGCCGGGTCGGCCTGGTCGTGGATCGCGTCGAAGGCGGTCACGAGGTCGAACGCGCCCCCCTCGAGGCCGCGCGCGGCGTCGCGGACCTCGAACCGCACGTTGTGGAGGCCCTCGCGCCGCGCCTCGGCCCGGGCCCAGGCGATCGCCTCGGGGCTCAGGTCGTAGCCGGCGAACCGGCTGCGCGGGAAGCGGCGGGCGAGGAGGAGCAACGCGCGCCCGCGCCCGCAGCCCACGTCGAGCACGTCGACCCCGGCCTCGAGCCGGGCCTCGAGCCCGGGGACGAGCGGGACGATCGCCTCGAGGAGCGCCGAGAGCACCGTCTGGGCGCTCTCCTCGGCCATGACCTCGTGGAAGCGCGTGAAGGCCGCGTAGGGGACCCCGCCGCCCGCGCGGAAGCAGGCCACGACCTCGTCCTCGACCGCGCCGAGGACGGGGAGGAACTGCGCCGCGACGGCCACGTTGGCGGGCGAGGCCGCGCGCGTGAGCGAGGCCGCGTGCGCGTCGGGGAGCGCGTAGGTCCCGGCGCGTGGGTCGTGCTCGACGACCCGCCCCGTCGTCATGGCCCCGAGCCACTCGCGCACGTAGCGCGCGTCGCAGCCCGCGCGGGCGGCGAGCGCGTCGACCGTGAGCGGCCCGGCCCCCGCGAGCGCGTCGAACAGGCCCGTGCGGTGCCCGATCGAGACCATGAGCGCGAGCGCGCCCTCGTTCAGCATGCCGGCCATGCGCTCGGCGAAGGCCCGGGCCGCGTCCGTGGCCGGGTCGCCGGACGGCTCGGGCCCCGAGGGCGCGTGGGCCGCCGCCTGGGCGGTCAGGTCGAGCAGGCTCGAGGCGGGCTGGGTCAGGGCGGGCGTCGCGGACATGTCGTTCCTCCTGGGCGCGCGAGGCGGGTCGTGTCCTCGGGGCAAGGTCGGAGGGTAGGCGTCGCCGGGGGGGCGTCGCGCCCGCAACACCGCTGGATCGAGGGGGCCCGCCTACCGTATTCATGCGGTAACCTCTTGCCGCGCCGAGGCGCGCCGGGGAGGGTCCGTGCACGCACGACGGAGAGGCGGTCGGGTCGCGCTCGCGTTCGCGGCCTGGGCGCTCGCGGGCTGCGTCCTGGGCGGGGCCGAGCGGGTCGCCGAGGGCGAGCGCCTGCTCGCGCAGGGCGACGCGGCCGGGGCCGCGCGGGTGTTCGACGCCGCGCTCCAGGACCCGAAGCTGTCGCCGCTCGACCGCACGCGCGCGCAGGTCGGCGAGGCGCGCGCGTTCCTGGCCCGGGGCGACCTCGTGGGCGCGAAGGCGCGCTTCCGCCGCGTGGCCGACGCCGTCTCGGACAAGTGGTACGGCCTGGGCGAGGTCGCGCTGCGCGAGGGCGACCGGGCGGAGGCCGCCCGGAGCTACGGGCTCGCGCTCGAGCGCGGGCACGGCGGCGACGCGCCCGGGAAGTTCGTCCTCGCCGCGGCCGGCGACGCCGTGACCCCCGACGAGCTGCGCGACGTGGCCGGGCGCGTCCGCACGCGGAGCGCGCCGCTCGCGGACGCGCTCCTCGTCGCGGCGGACGCCTGGCGCGACCTGGGCGCCGGCGGCGACGCCGCCGCGCTGCTCGCCCGGCTCGACGCCGGGGCCGGGCCCGTCCTCGGGCTCCCGAGCGTGCTCGTGCTCCGCGCGCGCCTCCTCGACGCGACGGGCCAGCCCGACGAGGCGGCGGCCGCCTGGCAGGCCTTCGCGGGGCTCGCGCCGCCGCCGGCGCCGGCGCTCCGGGCCTACGCCGACGAGGCCCGCGCGCGGGCCGCGCTCGAGCGCG
>JANJTH010000405.1 GCA_024711205.1 Planctomycetota bacterium
CGCGCTCGACGCCGCGCTCGCGGCCGCGGGCGCGCGCCCGCTGCCCTCGACCCTGGTGGAGCGGGCTCCGGTCCGCTACGAGTGGCTCGTGTTCGACCTCGCGCCCCCGGAGCGCCCCCCCCCATGAGCCCCCCCGCCCCCGCGGCCCCCGCCCGCCCGAGCCTTTCGGTCCTCGTGCCGGTCTACGACGAGGAGGCGACGGTCTACGAGCTGCTGCGCCGCGTCCACCGCGCCCCGGTCGACCTCCCGCGCGAGGTCGTCGTGACCGACGACGGCTCCCGCGACGGGACCGTGGCCGAGGTCGAGCGGTTCGTCCGCGACCACCCCGACGCGAACGTCCGCCTCGAGCGCCACACCGGGAACCGCGGCAAGGGGGCCGCCGTGCGGACCTCGCTCGCGCGGGCCACGGGCGACATCGTGCTGATCCAGGACGGCGACCTCGAGTACGACCCGCGCGACTACCCCGCGCTCCTCGAGCCGCTCCTCGACGGGCGGGCCGACGCCGTGTTCGGCTCGCGGTTCCTGGGCGGCCCGCACCGGGTCCTCTACTTCTGGCACTCCGTCGGCAACCGGGCGCTCACGCTGCTCAGCAACGTGTTCACGAACTACAACCTGACGGACATGGAGGTCTGCTACAAGGCCATGTGGCGGCGCGTCGCGCTCAGCCTCGACCTCCGCTCCGACCGGTTCGGGATCGAGCCCGAGATCACGGCCAAGCTCGCGCGCGGCGGCTGGCGCCTCTACGAGGTCCCGGTCAGCTACGCCGGCCGCGGCTACGAGGAGGGCAAGAAGATCACCTGGCGCGACGGCGTGGCCGCGCTCGCGCACATCGTCCGCTACCGCTACCTGCCCTGACCGTCGTCCTCCGCCCGCTCGGCGTAGGGGTCGGGCGGACCCGCGGGCGCCTCGAGCGTCTCGGGGTCGAGGCCGTCGTCCGGGCTGGAGCCCGGGCCGGCGCCCGGGGGCGCGACCCCGAGGGCGGCGTCGAGCGCGGCCGCGTGCTCGGCCGCGTGCGCGCCGCCCTGCGGGCCGCCCAGGCCGACGACCTCCTTCAGGTCCTCGAGGATCACGTAGAGGCAGGGGATCACGAAGAGCGTGAGCCCGGTCGAGAACGCGATCCCGAACAGGATCGAGACGGCCATGGGGCTGAGGAACTTGGCCTGGCCCGAGGCGAAGAACGCGAGCGGCGCGAGCCCGAAGATCGTCGTGAGCGAGGTGAGGAGGATCGGGCGCAGGCGGCGCACGCTGGCCTGGGCGGCGGCCTCGAACGTGGGCACGCCCTGGCGGCGCAGGCGGTTCACGAGGTCGACGAGGACGAGGCTGTCGTTCACGACGATCCCCGAGGTCGCGACGAGGCCCATCATGGAGAGGAACGACAGGTCGTGGCCGAGGAGCATGTGCCCGATCAGGATCCCGTCGATCCCGAACGGGATCGCGGTCATGACGAACAGGGGCTGGGCGAAGCTCTTGAACTGCGTGCCGAGGATCAGGTAGATCAGGAGCAGCGAGAGCACGAGCGCCTGGAGGAGCCCGCGCATCGACTGCTCGGCCTCGCGGCGCTGGCCCTTGACCTCGAGCGCGACGCCGCGGGCCGCGAGCGGGCCCTGGAACTGCTCGATCAGGCGGTCGGTGACCTCGATCGCGTTGGCCTGCCGCACGTCGACGTCGCCGAACACGGTCACGGCGCGGCGGCGGTCGACGCGCGTGATCTTCGCCAGGCCGCGGCCCTCGCGCGGGGTCGCCACGGCGGCCAGCGGGACGCGCTCGCCCGCGGGCGTCGCGAGCCACAGGTCCTCGAGCGTCGCGCGGGCGGCCCGGGCCTCGGCCGTGTAGCGCACGACGAGCTCGACGTCCTCGTCGCGGCGGCGGACCTTCGTCGCCTCGCGCCCGCGGAACGCGTCGCGGACCTGCGCGCCGACGAGCGCGGTCGAGAGGCCCAGCGCGTGCGCCGCCTCGAGGTCGAGCCCGACCTCGAGCTCGGCCTTGCCGGGCACCGAGTCGTCGAACACGTCCTGCACGCCGGTCTGCGTGCGCAGCCAGCCGATCACCTCGTCGGCCGCGGCGCGCAGGGCCCGCGGGTCGTCGCCGCCGAGCGCGACCTCGATCGCGGCCCCCCCGGGCCCGGCCTGGAGGCCCTTGTACTCGAGCTTCGTGAAGCCCGGCAGGCGGTCGGTCTGGGCGCGCAGCCCGGCCAGGATCTCGTCGGCCGAGCGGCGGCGCCGCTCCGGCGGCTGGAGGTCGAACACGACCTGGCCCAGGTAGCTCCCGCGGTCGGCCCGGTTCACGTCGAGCGCCGAGATCCCGATGTTCGTGATGCACGCGCGCCGCTCGTCGGGCGGGAGCGCGAGCACGAGCGCCTCGAGGACGCGGGCCCGCTCGGAGGTCTCCTCGAGCGAGGCCGTGCTCGGGAGCTCGAAGTTGAGGAAGTAGGTGTCGCTCTCGAACTTGCCGAACAGGACGAAGCTCGTCGTGAGCGACGCGACCGTCACGAGCACGACGGAGCCGCCCACGGCCCCCGCGACGAGCCGGTAGCGGACCCCGAGCGCCCAGCGGATCGCGCGCTCGTGCCACGCCAGCAGGCGCTGGAACCACGCGGCCGAGCCCTGCCCGTGCCCGCCCGCGCCCCCGCTCGCGACGACCGGCTGCGCGAGCTCGGCCACGTGCAGGGGCAGGATCGCGAAGCACTCGAGCAGGCTGCCGAGCAGGCACAGCGTGACGACGATCGGGACCTGCCGCATCCACTGGCCCATCTCGCCGGGCGTGAGCAGCATGGGGAGGAACGCGGCGACGGTCGTGCAGATCGTCGCCAGGACGGGCAGCGCGACCTCGGCCGTGCCCCGCACCGCCGCGAGCGCGGGCGGCTCGCCCAGCTCGATCCGGCGGAAGATGTTCTCGCTGACGATGATCGCGTCGTCGACGAGCATGCCGAGGACGAGGATCAGGGCGAACAGGGACATCATGTTCACGGAGATCCCGAGCGTCCACATGCCCGCGAACGTGAACAGGAACGCGAGCGGGATCCCGAGCGCGACCAGCAGCGCCATGCGCAGGTTCAGGAGCAGGTACAGGCTCAGGAGCACGAGCACGAAGCCCTGGAGCGCGCTCTCCTGCATGGTCTGGAGCCGGTTCTGGAGGAACACCGAGAGGTCGGTGTGGACGGCCGCGTGCACGCCCGGCGGGAGCTCGAGGTCGCGCGCGATCTCGCGGACCGCCCGCGAGATCTCGACGATGTCCCCGTCCTTCGCCTTGAGCGCCGTGATGTTCAGGGCCGGCCGCCCGTCGTAGCGGCCGAGCGTGAGCGCGCGCTCGAAGCCGGGCCGCACGCGCGCGACGTCGCCCACCCGCAGCGCGGCGCCGTCGGGGCGGGCGCGCACGACGGCCTCCTCGATCTCGCGGGCCGTGCGCGTGTCGCCGCGCGTGCGCACGAGGACCTCGTCGCGCGCGCGCTCGAGGACCCCGCCCGGCACGTTCAGGTTGCGGGCCGCGAGCGCCTGCGCGACGTCGGCCGGCGTGACCCCGAACCGCTCGGCCGCGTCCGGGTCGAGCTCGACGTGCCACTGGAGCTCGCGCATGCCGGTCGGCTGGGCCGACGCGATCCCCGGGATCGCCTCCACGCGGCGCTGGATCGGCCGCACGAGGTCCTTGAGCGCCGTCTCGTCGACCTCCCCGTAGATCGTGAGCGTGATCACCGGGAAGCGGGTCTTCACCTCCTCGACGATCGGGTCGTCGACCTCGGCCGGGAGGTCGGGGATCGCGGCGACGGCGCGGTCGACGTCCTGGAGGACGCGCAGCATGTCGGCCCCGGCCGTGAGGCGGGCCGTGACGAAGCACACGCCCTCCTGCGAGGTGCTCTCGAGCTCGTGGATCCCGTCCACGCCGTCGAGCGCGTCCTCGAGCTTGACCGCGACGAGCTCCTCGACGTCCTCGGGCGAGGCGCCCGGGTAGAGCGCCGTGACGCGCACGCGCTCGAGCGTGAAGTCGGGGAAGATCTCGCGCGGGCTGGCCTGGTAGAGCACGAGCCCCGAGAGCACGAGCACGAGCGTGAGCAGGTGGACCGCGACCGGGTTCTTGACCCCGAGCGCGAGCAGCCGCGCGAGCACCCGGTCAGTCCTCGAGCCGGAACAGGGGCGCGCCGTCCCAGAGGAGCGCCGTCCCGTCGGTCACGACCTCGCAGGCGCCCTCGAGCCCGGCCAGGGCGAGGCGGGCCTCGCCCTGGCGCGCGCCCAGGGCGACCGCGCGCCGGCGCGCGCGCAGGCCCGGCGCGGCGCCGGGGGGCGGGGCGCCCGCGGCCTCCGCGCCGGCGGCCTCCTCGACCAGGTAGACGAAGTGCCCCGTCGCGTCGGCGACGACGGCGCCGTCGGGCACGAGCAGCGCGTCGTCGACGACGCCCAGGTCGAGCTCGACGCGCGCGAACACGCCGGGGCGCAGCCCGGGGGCGGCGTCGCCCGCGGCGGCCCCCACGTCGACCGCGAACGTGCGCGTCTGCGGGTCTGCGGCGGCCGCGACGCCCTCGACGACGCCGGGGAAGACGGCGACCTCCCGCGCGTGCGCGAGGCCCCCGGGCGCGCCGTTCGGGACGGACGCGTCGTCGCGCGGGCGCGCGGCGTGGCCGGGCTCCGCGTCCGCCGGGGGCGCCGCCCCGTCGGCGGCGGGCAGGCCCGGGAGGCGGATCGTGGCCCGGGCGCCCGGGCGGAGCCGGAGCGCCTCCTCCTCGCGGACGCGGACGCGGACGCGCACGCGCCCGCGCGCGACGAGGCGGACGACCGGCTGCCCGGCCCCGACCCACTGCCCGACCTCGACGAGCCGCTCGGCCACGACGCCGTCGAAGGGCGCCCGGACCGACGTCCGCGCGAGGTCGAGCGCGGCCTGGTCCCGCGCGGCGCGCGCGAGCGCGACGGCCGCCGCCGCCTCGTCGAGCGCGGCGCGGGCCTCGGCGTGGCCGGCCTCGAGGCGGACGACGTCGGCGACCGCCGCGCGCCAGGCCACGTCGGCCTGGTCCGCGCGGTCCCGGCTCGCGATCGACTGCGCCGCGAGCGTCCGCCAGCGCTCGCGCTCGCCCGCGCGCGTGTCGCGGTTGTCCCGGGCCGTCGCGAGCTGCGCCTCGAGCCCGTCCGCGGCGGCCGCCGCGCGGACGCGGGCCGCCTGCGCCCGCGCGACCTCGGCGTCGG
>JANJTH010000136.1 GCA_024711205.1 Planctomycetota bacterium
CCGGCCCGCGCGGCGAGTAGCCCGCCCGTGTGCGGCGCCCGCGCGTGCGCGCGCCGCACGCGGGCGGACCCGGGTTGCCGCGCGCCCGCGGGGCGGGCTACGCTCCCCGTGGCGGGGAGGGACGTGGCGGCGCGAGACGACGAGCCGTGGGACTGGGTGGTCGTCGGCTCCGGCTTCGGCGGGAGCGTGGCGGCGCTGCGCCTGGTCGAGAAGGGCTACCGGGTGCTCCTGCTCGAGAAGGGGCGCCGGTTCGGGCCGCGCGACTTCCCGCGCACGAACCGCGACCTGCGCCGCTGGATGTGGCTCCCGGCGCTCGGCTGGCGCGGACCGTTCCGCATGGCGTTCTTCCCGCACCTGACCGTCGTCTCGGGCGTCGGCTACGGCGGCGGCTCGCTCGTCTACGGCAACACGCTGCCGGTCCCCGGCGAGGAGTTCTTCGCCGCGCCCTCGTGGGCCGGCCTGGCCCCGGGCGCGGGCTGGCGCGAGGCGCTCGCGCCCTTCTACGCGGCCGCGCGGCGCATGCTCGGCGCGGGGCCGAACCGGCGCGCCGGCCCCCCCGACGCGGCGCTCCGCGAGGTCGCGCGCGGGCTCGGGCTCGAGGGCGCCTACGGGCCGACCGAGGTGGCGGTGTTCTTCGGCGAGGCCGGGCGGACCGTGCCCGACCCGTACTTCGACGGCGCGGGCCCGGCGCGCACGGGCTGCACGGGCTGCGGGGGCTGCTTCCTCGGCTGCCGCGTCGGGGCCAAGAACACGCTCGACCTGAACTACCTGCACCTGGCCGAGCGGCGCGGGCTCGTGGTCGAGACCGAGACCGAGGTCACCGCGGTCCGCCCGCACCCGGACGGGGGCTACCGGCTCGAGGCCGTGCGCGGCCGCGTGGGCCTCCGGCGCGGCCGGCGGCGCCGGTATCGCGCGCGGCGCGTCGTGCTCGCGGGCGGCGTGCTGGGGACGGTGCCCTTGCTCCTGCGCATGCGCGAGGACCCGCGCGGGCTGCCGCGGCTCTCGCCGCGGCTCGGGGACATGGTCCGCACGAACTCCGAGGCGCTGATCGGCGTCGTGAGCCGCCGGCGCGACGTCGACATGACCGAGGGCGTCGCGATCGGCTCGATCCTCCACACCGACCCGCACTCGCACATCGAGCCCTGCCGCTACCCGCCGGGCTCGGACTTCTTCCGCCTGCTCCAGGCCCCGCACGTCCCGGCCGAGGGCGGCCGCGAGCCGGGGCTGCTCGGCCGCCTCGGGCGCGCGCTCGCCGCCGCGCTGCGCCGCCCGGGCGACCTGCTCGAGGTGTGGCTCACCCCCGACTGGGCGCGTCGCACGACCGTGCTGCTCTACATGCGCACGCTCGAGGGGAGCATCCGGCTCCGGCTCGGCCGCGCGGCGACGACCGGGTTCCTGCGCGGGCCCGTGACGGCGCTCGGGGACGGCCCGGCGCCGCGCGCGTCGATCCCCGAGGCGAGCGACCTGGCCCGGCGCTACGCCGAGCAGGTCGACGGCGTGCCCGTGAGCCTGCTCACCGAGACCGGGCTCGGGATCCCGACCACGGCGCACATCCTGGGCGGGTGCTGCATGGGGGCGACGCCCGCCGACGGCGTGATCGACGCCGAGCACCGCGTCCACGGCTACGACGGGCTCTTCGTGCTCGACGGGTCGGCCGTCTCGGCGAACCCCGGCGTGAACCCGTCGCTCACGATCACGGCGCTCGCCGAGCGCGCCATGTCGCTCGTGCCGCCGCGCGACGCCGACCGGGCGCGAGCGGCCGCGACCTCCCCCGGCACGGTGGGCGCGGGGGCCTGAGCCTCGCACGAGGGCCGAGCCCGTCCCGAGCGCGGAGCCGACCTCGCGCGAGCGACGCGCGCCCTCGCGCTCAGCCCTCGGCGCCCTCCGCCTCGCACAGGCGCCCGAGCCGCTCGACGCTGGCGACCAGCATGGCGCGGGCGGCGCGCTCGACGAACCCGCCGAACAGGCGCGCGACGAGGCGCCCGAGCCAGGTGCCGGCGTGCTCGAGGCCCCGGAGCGTCAGGGTGAGGTCGGTCTGCTCGGCCGTGACGGGGCGGAGCGTCGCCTCGAGGGCGACGCGGCCGAGCGTGTAGCCGACCGCGCGCCCGGGGTCGTGCCGGACGACCGCGCCCTCGGCCTCCTCGCCCCCGAAGTGGAGGCGGAAGCTCGCGCCGAGCCCGCGCCGGTCCGGGTCCGCCCAGCGGGCCCGCTGGGCGGTCTCGAGCCACCGCGGGAGCCGCTCGACGTCCGCGAGGACCTCGAAGGCGCGGTCCGCCGGGGCCCGGAGCGTGGCCTCGTAGGTCGTGAGCTGCATGCGGCCGCCCCGGCGCGACCCGTCAGTTGATGTTCACCATGGAGCCCTTGACCGTGAGGATCCCGCCGGCCTTCACGGTGCCCATCCCATCGGCGAGCACGTCGACCGTGGCCCCCTTGACCGTGGCCCCCGTGCCGGACTGGACCGTGATCGTGGTCGCGGCCTTGTAGAGGGCCGAGCCCCCCTTGGCCTGCTCCTCGACGTTCTGCGCGGCGTGGCGGGTCATGTTCGCCTTCGACTCGTGCTTCATGTCGCCCTTGGAGAGCACCTCGAAGACCGCATCGGCCTTCATCTTCGTCTCCTCGCGCGACTCCGTGTAGAGCTGCTTGCAGCGGAGCAGGATCTTGCGCTCCGCGATCAGCTCGATGTCGCCGTCGGTCCCGGCGCTCGTGATCACGACGCGGTTGTCCTTGCTGAAGATCTCGATCCGGTGCTCGCCCGTCTTGTCGCAGAGCGTGATCTTCTCGGCGTTCTCCTTGTCGTCGAAGATGAACAGGTGCCCGGAGCGGCTGCGAATGAACCGCAGGTCGTTCTTGCCGTCCTCGTTCCAGTCGCGCCCCTTGCCCGCGTAGGCCCCGTGGTCGTAGCCCTCGCCCGCGAAGGTGCTCGTGATGTCGTCGATCTGCGGCGGCTTGTCGACGCCGTTGTAGAGCGCGCCGACGATGTACGGCTGGTGCGGGTCGCCGTGGCCGAACGCGACGAGCACCTCGTCGTCGACCATGGGGATCCACCAGTGCCCGCCGAGCTGCTTGCCGTCCTTCGTCTGCCCGCCGAGCGGGTTCGCGAGCCGGGCCCAGTGCGACACGACGTCGCCCATCCAGGGGAACTTGACCTTGATCCGGCCGAGCTTCTCCGGGTCCTTGTTGTTCTCGACCAGGCCGACGACGACCCCGTAGATCTTCTTGGCCTGCGCCTCGCGCTCGCGGCCCTGCGCCAGGGTGTCGGACAGCGCGTCGCTCATGGATCGGGCTCCCGCCGCCGGGGTGGACCCGGCCGTCAGGGGGAACGGTAGCACACGCCCCGGGGGCAGCGGCGCGCGTTGCGCGCGCACGGGATCGGGCGTGCCCCGGGGTCGCGGTCCCGCCGCGCGCGCTAGGATTCGCCCCGGCGGACGGGGCGAGGCCGCCCTGCGCCCCGGGGGCCGCGCGTGTCGTTCCGTCCCGTCCTGCGCCCGCAGATCCGGCCCCGCCGCGAGGACGGCTGGACCGCGCTCGTCGACCGCGCGACCGGGATCCGGGTCGACGTGGCCGCGCCGCTCGACGCGGTCGTCGCCCTGCTCGACGGGCGGCTGGCCCCGGCGCAGCTCGCCGCCGTGACGGGCGTGCCCCTCGACGAGGTCGACGCGCTGCTCCGCACGCTGGCGCTCACGGGGCTGCTCCTCGGCGTCGACGAGGCCGCCCGCGAGCGCTGGGTCGAGGCGCGCGCGGCGGGCGGCCCGACCGGGCCCGACGCCGGCGTGCGTGTGGCCGCGGGGACCGCGTTCGCCTGCGGGCGCTGCGGCGCCTGCTGCCGGGGCGCGCCCATGGGCCCGCTCTCGGCGGAGGAGGTCGCGCGCCTGCGCGCGGTCGCGGCCGTGGAGCCGGACCTGGCCGGGGTCGACCCCGTGGCGTTCGCGCCCCGGGCCGAGGCGACGGGGCTCCTCGGCGGGCGCTTCACGCTCTCGCGCGACGCCGACGGCGCGTGCGTGTTCCTCGCGCCGGGGACGCGCGGGCCGGACGGCGCGCCGGGGCCCGCGGTGTGCCGCGTCGCGCGCCGGCTCGGGCCCGAGGCGCGCCCGCTCGGCTGCCGGCTGTTCCCGTTCGTCGCCCGGCCGACCCCCGACGGCGTCGTCGTCCACGACGCGGGCGGGTGCGCGACAGCGTCCGGGAGCGCGGGCGGGCCGAACGTCTACGAGGCCGACCCCGACTTCCTGCCGGCCGTGCGCGAGGCGGCGACGCGCGAGGCGCTCGCGCTCGGGCCGGTGCGCCTGCCGCGGGGGCTCGTCGTCGCGAGCCCGCACCTGCACTGGCCGCTCGCGCGCGCCGTCGACGCCTTCGACGCGGCCGGGCCGGGCGCCTGGGCGCGCGGCCTGCTCGCCGCCGCGGCCGCGCTGCGCGCCTGGGAGGGGGCCCTCCACGCGGCGCCGCTCGGGCCCGGGCTGCCCGAGCGCGCGGTCGACGCGCTCTACGCCGTGCCGCTGGCCGCGCACCTCGCGGCCGCGGACGCGACGGGCGCGGACGCGACGGGCGTGGACGCGGCCGGGGACGCGGCGGACGCGGCGGGCCTGCGCCCGCTCCTGCGCGGCCTGCAGGC
>JANJTH010000510.1 GCA_024711205.1 Planctomycetota bacterium
CCGCCGCCGGGGTGCCCGGGCGCGGCGTCCCGGCGGGCGGGGTCCCGGCCTCGCGGCGGCCGATGCCCCCGACGCCGCCGAGCGCCAGCCGCGGCGCGGGGGCGCGCCGCCGGTAGTAGAAGGTGTCGCGCCAGAACACGACCTCGTAGTCGCGCTCCATGTCGATGAACACCTCGGCGTGGCCGAGGAACAGGGCGCCGCCGGGCGCGAGCACCGAGCCGAGGCGCGAGAGCACCTCGCGCGCCTCGGCCAGCCCGAAGTAGATCAGCACGTTGCGGCAGAAGATCACGTCCCACTGGCCCGTGGCGGGGCGGGGCGGCGGCTCGTGGACGAGGTTGTGGAGCGCCAGCTCGACGCCCTGCCGGACCTCGTCGGCGACGCGCACCCGCTCGCCCATGGGCCGCAGGAGCCCCTGGTAGGCCGCGGGGACCTCGGCGCGCGCGGCCTCGGCGTAGGCGCCCTCGCGGGCGCGGTCGAGCGCCTCGCGGACGATGTCGGTCGCGAGGATCTGGTACGGCTGCTCGAGCGGCCGGAGCAGGCGGTGCGCGATCATCGCGAGCGACCAGGACTCCTCGCCCGTCGAGCAGCCGGCGCTCCAGAGCGAGATCGGGAGGCGCGAGGCCCGCCCCGCGAGCAGGCGCGGGAGCACGTCCTGCTCGATCGCCGCGAAGCAGGCCGGGTTGCGGAAGAAGCTCGTCTTGCGGACGGTCAGGATGTTGAACAGCTCGTCGAGCTCCGTCCGGCCGCGCGGGTCGTGCTCGAGGTAGCGCACGTAGGCGGCGACGTCGGCGAACCCGCGGCCCGCGAGCCGGGCCAGGAACCTGGGCGCGAGGAAGCGCCAGCGGTCCTCGGGGAGCACGAACCCGGTCCGGCGCTGGATGAACGCCCGCAGCTCCTCCTCGTCGGCGGGGCCGGGCGCGGCCCCGCCCGGCCCGCTCACGCGAGCACCGAGATCGCGCTGTTGAGCACGAGGCAGGCGCCCATGCTCCGCACGACCGTGCGCGTCGTCGCCTGCGGGACCTCGCGCGCCGAGCTGCGGACGCTCGTGCCCTCGCGGACGGCGACGAGCGCGACCCCGGCCCCGAACAGGAGCACCTTGAGGAGCGCCACGGACACGTCGCCGAGCCGCACCGCGTCGAGCATCGCCTCGAGCGCGAACGGGAGGCTCCCGATCGACTTGCTGATCGCGTAGCCGCCGCCGATCCCGACCACGAGCGCGTAGACGGTGAGCAGGAGCGTCGAGGCGACGCACCCGAGGAGCCGCGGGAGCACGATCACGTGCTCGAGCGGCATGCCCATGCCGTGGAGCGCCTCGAGCTGCCCGCCGAGCCTCATGCCGGCCAGCTCGACCGAGATCGCGGTGCCCGAGCGGCCGATCACGACGACCGCGACGACGATCGGCACGACGTCGCGGACGAGGATGATCGCGGCGGTGCGGGCGGCGTACTCGACCGGGAGGTAGACGTTCGCCTCGGTGATCAGGAGCGTGCCGATCGCGAGCGCGGCGAGGCCGACGAGCGGGAGGCCCTGGACGCCGGTGAAGTAGACCTGCCGCACGGTGAGGTCGGCGACGACCCTCCCGCCGCGCAGCCCCATGAACAGCGGCGAGACGAGCGCGCCCCAGAGCAGGGCGGCCACCTCGGCGAGCCCGAGCACGAACCCGAGCACCGCCGCGCCGGTGCGCCGGACCGGCGTGAGGAGGAGGCCCCGGGGCGAGGGGGCGCCCGCCGGGCGGACCACCGCCCCGGGGCCTCCGGCGGCGCCGGGGCTCACAGCTCGAGGAACCACAGGAGCCGCAGCACGCCCTCGCCGGAGGGGCGCGTCTCGTGGCCGACGAGGCCGCCCAGGATGTCCCAGCGCGAGGCGCCGTCGGGGGACGTGCGCCGGCTGTAGAGCCCGAGCAGGACGTCGAGCCGCGTGTGCCCCTCGGCGTCGCGGGCCCAGCGGAACAGCCGCACGAGCGGCTCGAGGAGCGTCTGGAAGTTCTCGTTCGGGTCGTCGAACCACCACGGCGCGAGGGCCGCGACCTCGAACGCGCCGTCGTGGCGGTCGCGCACGCGCACGAACGGCAGGACGTTGACCGTGAGGTCCCGCCCGCGCCCGTCGAGGTAGTCGCGCTGGTGGTACCAGAAGAGCGGGAGGACCCACTGCCGGACCTCCTCCCACTCGTCGGTCCTGAACGTCTCGCGCCGCTCGAGCGGCCAGAGCACGAAGTGCCGCGTGTAGTCGCCGCGGCGGCGCACGCCGAACAGCGGCCACACGTCGAGCCGCGCGTCGTCGGGGCCCGCCCCGTAGAGGAAGAACGGGAACGGCAGGCGCCACTCGCGGTAGTCGCGCTGCTTGTCGTGCAGGTGCCGGAACAGCGGCCAGAGCACGGTCGTCTCGTCGCGCCACCCGCTGCGCGTCCAGCCGACGAGCGGGAACAGGACGAACGACTCGAACGGGTTGCGCGCGTTCGAGCGGTCGTTCGCCCAGGAGAGCAGCGGCCAGAGCACGGTCGTGCGGTCGAACACGACCTCGCCCGCGGCGTCGCGCTTCGTCTTGTGGCCGTAGAAGGGGAGGACGCGGAGGCCCTCCGTGCGGCCGCCCGAGGTGTGCGCGATCAGGGGCCACAGGACGTGATGCGTCCGGCTCTCGCCCTGGCGCGTCCAGGCGTAGAGCGGGAACAGGACGGCCACGGCCTCGTCGAGCCCGAGCAGCCCGCGCAGGCGCCCGCCGAACGGGAACACGAACAGGTAGTCGCCCTCGACCGGGTGCGTGCCCGTGAGGAGGACCGGGAACACGAAGGTGTCGTCGTCGGCGAACCCGTCCGGGTCGGTGCGCTGGATCCGCTGGTAGAAGGGGTAGGCGCGCACCCACGTCTGGGTGGGCGTCTTCTCGAGCACGGCGAGCGGGAAGAGCAGGTGCGCCTCGAGGCGGTCGGTGGCCTCCTCGGCGCGGACCGCGAACAGGGGCCGGAGCCCGACGTCGAAGTCCCACTCGACGCGGCGGGTCCCCTCGCGCATGGGCTGGGGCTCGAGGTCCTGCTCGTAGAAGGGCGGGAGCGCGAAGCTCCCGCAGCCGGCGAGCGAGCAGGCGAGCGCGAGCCAGAGCAGCCACAGCGCGCACGACCCCTTGGGCGGCGCCCACTCGTCGAGCCCGACGAGCCGGCGCGTGAGCAGGACCTCGCCGGGCGTGATCCCGCGCTGCGCGGCCTCCTCGAGCGCGCTCTGGGCCTGCTCGGGCGTGAGGCGCTTGCGGGCCACGAGCGCCTTGACCTTCGCGTCGTGGCGCGGCGGCGCCTTCGGGTCGGGGCGGTCCGGGTCGCGGATGAACAGGCAGGGGACCTCGCCGAGCTCGAGCCGGGCCTCGAGCGGGAGCGGGCGCGGGGCCCCCTGCGGCACGGGCTGGCCGTCGAGCTTCGTGCCGTTCTTGCTCCCCAGGTCCTCGAGCGCCGGGCCCTCGGCGTGCCAGCCGATCCGCGCGTGCTCCATGGAGACGCTGCGGTGCTCGAGCACGACGTCGGCGTGCGGGTCGCGCCCGAGCGTCACCTCGAGGCGCGCGAGCGGGTGGAGCTTCGGCTTCGCCTCGCCCTCCGGGCCGCCGGGGGGGCACACGACGAGCCGGGCCTTGGCCGCGCGCGCGCCGACCGCAAAGTCGCCCGCGACGCGGGCCGTGCCGTCGGGCGCGCCGGGCACCCCGTCGCGCGTGAGGCCGACGACCGAGGCGTCGAGCACGTGGCTCTGGTCGGCCGACCCGTAGGAGCCCGTCCTGCGCGGCGTGGCGGCGGTGCCGCCGCCCGCGCCGGTCGGGCGCGAGAACACGAGCCGGTCGTCCCAGGCGTCCGCGAGCCAGGCGGCGACGGGGTAGCGGTCGAGCGCGGCCTCGTCGAGCTCGAGCCGCGGGAGCGACACGTCGGGCCGCGACGGGAACGGCGCCCGCAGCTCCTGGGGCACCGAGGCCGCGTCGTAGCCCGAGAGGAGCCACAGGCCGAGCCGGTGGCGGTCGAACAGCTCGAGCCCGAAGTGGAACCGCCGGCCGCCCGGGCGCGCCGTGACGAAGCACAGCCAGTACGGGCGCGAAGGGGCCTGCCCGGGCTCGCGGTAGCACAGCCAGCGGATCGGGCGCTCGGGGCTCCGCGCGTCGAGCGCGCGCACCTGCGCGAGCACCGCGTCGAACACGGCCGTCGGGTAGGCGATCAGGCGGTGGATCACCTCGACCCGCGGCTCGTGGGTCGGGTCCTGCCCCTGGCCCAGGTCGAGGGCCTGGTGCGGCACGTGCCGCCACGACCCGCCGGGCGTGCGGCCGAGCAGCCACCCCCAGGGATCCTCCCCCGCGTCCGCCAAGCGCCCCCCCGAAGGGCCCGGATCCTACCCGATCGGGCCCGCGCCCCGACCCGGCGCCGACGAGCGCCGGGCCGGGGGGGGCGGAGGGGCCGGCGGCTCGACGCGCCCAGGCGCTGGCCCGGGGCCGGATCAGCGCGCGACGAGCTCGGGCGACGCCCCGTGGCGCTTCGCCGCGTCCTCGGCCGGGAACGGCGGGTTCGCCGGGTCCCAGGCCTGGGGCGGGGCGTACTCGCCGATCTTCACGGTGCCGCCCTGGAGCGGCCTGCCGAGGATCCGGTTCACGTCGTTCTGCCAGCCGCGGCTCGCCTTGACCTGGTCCTTGTCGACCGGCTTGACGTCGCCGATCGAGAGCGCGATCCCGGGGGCCACCGACACGTTGCCCTCGGCCTCCTCGACGAACGGCACGTCCTCGAGCTTGGCGAGCGGGAGCGGCTGCTTCTTCCCGCCGGCGGCCACGATGATCGCGACCGCGTCGGGCTCGGCCTTGCCGTGGAGCAGGCCGTTGCCCACGAAGTTGTTCCCGCTGATCACCATGGGTGAGTTCTTCAGGTTGAGCGCGAGGATCGCGCCGCCGAAGTTCGCGTAGAACAGGTTGTTCGTGACCTCGAACCGCCCGCAGGCGTCGCTCGGCCCGAGCTCGAGCGCGGCGGGGTTCGACGAGTCCGGGTCGGGGTTGTAGCCCCAGCTCAGGATGAAGCTGCAGCGGTCCACGACGATCTTCGCGGGCTTGTTGCGGAAGCGCGCCGTGTCGAGCTTGAGCGGGATCCGGCAGTTCACGAACATGTTGTTGCGGAAGCGGATCTCGGCCTGCGGCGTCGCCGCCCGGATCAGCGTCTCCATGACGCGGTCGGCCGAGTTCAGGAACGTGCAGCTCTCGACCTGCAGGAGGTCGGTCTCGAGCATGTTCCAGTTGATCAGCTTGAACGTGCAGGACTGCCCCACGAGGAGTGCTCGGTCGCGGTACTTGTTCCCGCCGACCGCGTCGAAGTGCATGCCGTCGAGGACGAAGCCCTTCAGCTTGCAGTTCTTCGGCAGGTCCCACATGGGCTGCGAGCGCCCCTCGGGCGACACGACGCGCGACGGGGTCCCGAACGGGTCGCGCGCGGCGAAGCCGGCGTCCCACCCGCCCACGACACGCAGGGTGCCCTCGGGGTTGTTGAGCAGCGGCAGGTCGTAGGCGCCCGAGCCGAGGTCGCCCGTGTAGTCGCCGGCGGCGACCCGGACGACGACCGTCCGCGCCCCGGGCTGGTTGACGGCCTCGGCCGCGGCCGCGAACCCGCGCGTGAGGTCCTTGACCCACTTCCCGCCCGCGGCCTTCGCCTTGTCGCCGCCCACGTAGATCACGGTCTCGTTCGCCGCGGCTGGCCCGATCAGGAGCAGCGCGAGCGCCCCGGCAATCAGCGTTCGTCCCACCTTCGTCATGACGTCCCCCCTCGTCCCGCCGCCGGCGAGGCGCCCGCCGTCGCGGCGTCCCTCCCCGAAGGCGACGGAGGGTACCTCACGACGCGACGGGGCGGAGCGCGCCGCCGGGCCGCGGGCGGCGCGTCGGTCAGGCCCCGAGCCGAGCACGGAGCGCGGCGAGCCGCTCGGCGACCTCCGCCGCGCTCGCCGGGCGGTCCCAGGCCTCCTTCGCGAGCAGCGCCGCCACGAGCGCGGCGAGGTCGGGCGGGCAGCCGGGCACGAGCTGCTCGAGCGGCGGCGCCGGCTGCTGCGCCGCCTGCACGAGCTGCTCGGGCGAGCGCACGACGAAGGGCGGCCGCCCGGCCAGGAGCTCGAACAGCATGGCGCCCAGGCTGTAGAGGTCGGCCGCGGGCGTGACGTGCTTGGCCCCGTCGATCGCCTCGGGCGCCATGTAGGCGAGCGTGCCCAGGCCCATGCCGCTCAGCGTGAGCGAGCGGACCGTCCCCGCGAAGTCCTTGGCGATCCCGAAGTCGGTCAGCTTCGCCGCGCCCGAGGGGTGGAGGAGCACGTTCGCGGGCTTCACGTCGCGGTGGACGACGCCCGCCGCGGCCGCCGCGGCGAGCGCGCGCGCGACGTGCTCGGCGAGCTCGAGCGCGCGGGCCGGCGCCGGCCGCCCGGCGCGCAGCGCGCCCTCGACCGAGGGGCCCGGGACGAGCTCGAGCACGATCCAGGCCTGCCCCGACGGCCCGACGCGCAGGTCGAGGACCTCGACCACGTGCGGGCTGCGGATCCGCTGGCCGACGCGCCCCTCGGTCAGGAAGCGCTCGTGGTCGGGCGAGCCGGGCGGCACCGCCTCGTGGAGGACCTTCACGGCGACCGGGCGCCCGTCGGCGCGGCGCACGGCCTGGACGACGACGCCCATGGCCCCGCGCCCGAGCTCGCGCACGACCTCGTACTCGTCCGCCGGGAGCTCGAGCCGGAGCCGCCCCGTCGCGGACGCGGGCGGGGCGGCTGCGGGTCCGCCCGCGCCGGCCCCCGCGCCCTCGACGCGCAGGACGACGCCCGCGACCTCTAGCGCCTGCCCGTCGCGCACGGGCGTGGGCTGCCGCGGCGGGAGGGCCTGGCCGTCGAGCCGCGTCCCGTGGCCCAGGTCGACCACCTGGAGGCCCTGGGGCCCGAGCAGGAGGGCCGCGTGCTGCGGCGCGACGCCCGGGGCGGCGAGCCGGACCGCGACCCCCGGCGCCGACCCGACGACGGCCGGCGCGCCGGGCCGGAGCGAGAAGCTGTCGCCCGCCTGCTCGCCCGTCTCGACCGTCAGCGTGACCTGCATGCGGGAAGGCTACGAGCAACCGTTCAGGGCTGGAAGAGGTCGACGCCTGAGCGACGCGCGAGGACTGGGCTCGGCGGACCGACCGCAGGGAGGTCCGCCGAGCACGGGTCGAGCGCGGAGTGGACCTCACACGAGCGCTGACCGCAGTGAGGAGGGCCATGCCCCTCCACGGCCGCGGGAACGGGAACGGGAACGGGAACGGGAGGACCCGCGAATCTCGAGGCTCCAGACCACCTGGGCGGCTACGGCTACGATAGGGCCCGTGCGCGGGAACCCTGAGCGGATCGGCCCGTACCTGATCGAGCGGAAGCTCGGCGCGGGCGGCATGGGCGCCGTCTACGTGGCGCGCCACCCGCGCCTGCCGCGCCCGGTCGCGCTCAAGCAGATCCTGCCGTCGGCCGGGAGCGCCAAGGCGCACACGCGCTTCTGGCGCGAGGCCGAGGCCATGGCGCGCGTGCGGCACCCGGGCGTCGTCGCGATCCACCAGCTCGGCCGCGCCCCCGAGGGGCCGTTCATCGTCATGGACCTGATCGAGGGGCGGCCGCTCGCCGACCTCGTGGGCAAGGACGTCTCCTGGTCGCACGCGGCGCGGCTCGTGCGCGACCTGGCCGACGCGGTCGCCGCGGTCCACGCGGCCGGGATCCTGCACCGCGACCTGAAGCCGCAGAACGTGCTCCTGCGGCCCGACGGCAGCCCCGTGCTGCTCGACTTCGGGCTCGCGCGCGACGTGAACGCCGAGACGCTCACGCGCACGGGCGAGGTCCTCGGCACGCCGGCCTACCTGGCGCCCGAGCAGGCCCGCGGCGACGCCGACGCGCTCGGGCCCCCGACCGACGTGCACGCGCTCGGCGCGATCCTCTACGAGCTCCTGACCGGGCAGCCGCCCTTCGCGCACGACTCGCTGATCTCCACGATCGCCGCGATCCTCACGAGCGAGCCCGAGTGGCCGGCCGCGACGCCCACGACCCCGCCCGAGCTCGTGGCGATCCTGCGCGTGTGCCTCGCGAAGGCGCCTGGCGACCGCTACCCGACGGCCGCGGCGCTCCGAGACGACCTGGATCGCCTGCTCGCGAGGGAGCCCACGGAGGCCGGCCGCCGGCTCGGCGTCGCGCGCGCGCGGCCGGCTGCGCGGGGTCGCGCTGGGCGCGGCGGGGCTCGCGGCGGGGGCGGCCCGGCGCCGCCCTCGCCGCTGGGGGCGGCGTGGCGGGGGCGCGGGGGCGCGGGCGCCGGGGCGTGCGCGCGGGGGGGGGGGAAGGGCGGGCGGCGCGGGGGGGGGGGGGGTGGGCTCGAGCTCTGGGGGGGGTG
>JANJTH010000523.1 GCA_024711205.1 Planctomycetota bacterium
GCGCCGCCGGGCGAGTCGAGGGTCGCCGCGAGCGCCGCCGCGCGGGCCGCCTCGACCGTCCGCCGGCGGTCGGCCGCGACGGCCGCGGCGGACGCGCGCCCGACGAGGCCCACGCCGGCGAGCACGAGCAGGAACGCGGCCACGAGCGTCGCGAACGGGCCCGGGTTCCTGCGCGCGAGCCGCCAGGTCTGCTCGAGCAGGCCGTAGCGGTGGACGCTCACGGGCCGGCCCTCGAGGTAGGCCGACAGGTCGGCCGCGAGCGCGTCGGCGGACTCGTAGCGGTCGTCGGGGTCGGCCTGGAGCGCCTTGCGCGCGATCGCGTCGAGCTCGGGGGCGACCGCCGGGTCGCGCTGGCGCGGGAGCGTCGGGTGGCCCGCCGCCGTGCGCGCGAGGACCTCGAGGACGGTGGCCCCCGTGAAGGGCGGCTCCCCCGTGAGCACCTCGACGAGGAGCGCCCCGAGCGCGAACACGTCGGCGCGCCCGTCGACCTCGCCCGAGCGGGCCTGCTCGGGCGGCATGTAGCCCGGCGTCCCGAGCACCGCGCCGTCCTGGGTCAGCCCGCGCGAGCCGGCCGGGTCCGCGCCGCCGGGCCCGGCCCCGGGCGCCGGGTCGGCCTCGGCCGGGTCCTGCGCGAGGCCCCAGTCCATGACGAGGACCTCGCCGAACGCGCCGATCATGACGTTCGCCGGCTTCAGGTCGCGGTGGACCACGCCGCGGCTGTGCGCGTAGGCGAGGGTCTCGGCCGTCTTCACGAGCGCGTGGAGGAGGTCGCGCGGCTCCGGCGCGCGGCGCTCGACCGAGCGCCCGCCCCCGTGGCCCTGCGTCCGCCCGGGCTCGCGCAGGAACAGGCGGTCGAGGATCGCGTCGAGCGCCTCGCCGTCGACGAAGCGCATGAGGATGAAGTCGTCGCCCGCGGGCGTCCGGCCGACGTGGTAGACGGGCGGCACACCGGGGTGGTCGAGGCGCGCCGTGACGAGCGCCTCGCGGCGGAAGCGGCGCGCGCGGGTCGCGGTGTCGCCCTCGTCGCGGATCAGCTTGAGGGCCGCGGGGCGCCCGGCCGCCGGGTCGTGCACGAGGTGCACCGTCCCCATGCCGCCCTGCCCGAGCAGGCGGATCGCGCGCACCTCGAGGCCCGGGCCGAGGACGACCGTCTCGCCGCCCTCGAGCCGGCCGCGGAGCCGGCGCGACGACGCGTCGAGCGGCGCGGGCCCCGCGCCGCTGCCCGCCCGGCTGTCGGCCAGCGCGCCCGCGCCGCTCCCCGAGCCGGACCCCGGGTCGTGGGCCCGGCCCCAGCCGCTCGGCGGCGTGACGCGCGGGAGCGGGCCGCCGCCCCCCGGCCAGAGCGTGCCCGGTCGGGCCCCGGGGTCGGGGCCGGTCGCCGGCGCCGGCCCGGCGTGCGGGGGCGCCATGAGGTCGAGCGTCGCCCCGCGCAGGAGCCGCGCGACGGCCTCGGGCGCGACGCCGAGCTCGGACGTGAGGAGCTCGCGCAGGGGGCGGGCGTCGCCGGCGTGGCGCCGGGCCGAGAGGCCGCGGAGCTGCTCGCCCGTGATCAGGCCGCGCGCCAGCGCGAGCTGCGCGACCTGCGCGTCCGAGGGGGCGTCCGGGTCCGTGCGCCGCGGGTCCACGCGGTGATGCTGACCCGGCCCGCCCGCCGTCACCAGGGGGCGGGGCGCGCCGCCGGGCGGCCCCGGCGCGCACCCCGCGGGCGGGCCGCCCGTGACGGCCCGGTGACGCCGCCCGCCGATCGTGGGTAGGCTGTCGCAGAGCGAGGCCGGCCGCGCGCCGGGGGCCTCGCGAGGAGCCGCCCTCGTGCGTGGAGCCGCCCGAACGGCCTCGGTCTTCGTCCTCGCCGCGCTCGCGGCCGGGCCCGCGCGCGCGGACACGGTCGTCCTGCGCGACGGGCGCGTGATCTCCGGCCGCGTGATCGAGCAGGGCGACAAGATCCTGATCGAGCGGCCGCTCGGCGGGACGATCGTCGCGCGGGCCGACGTCCTGCGGATCGAGGTCGACGCGCCCGGCGGCGAGGCCGAGCGCCCGCTCCACGACACCGTGGTGCTCCGGGACGGCCGGGTCGTGCGCGGCGACGTGCGGTTCTCGCAGGACGGCGCCGAGGTGATCGTGAGCCTGGGCGAGCGCGGCGAGGTCCGCCACCCGCGCGGCGCCGTCGGGCTCGTGAAGTGGCGCGACGGCCGCGCCGAGGCGGCCGACGACCCGCGCGGCGGGCGCCTCGCGCAGACGATCGAGCGGCTCGTGCACGAGCTCGAGCGGGGCGACGCGACGGCGCGGTCGGCCGCGCGGCGCGAGCTCGTCGCGCTGGGCGCGTTCGCCCGCAACGACCTCGAGCGGCTCGCCGAGGCCCACCCGGACGCGCTCCGCCCGCTCCTCGCCGAGCTCGACCGCCTCGAGCAGCTCCGGCGCGTGCTCCCCGGCCGGGCCGAGGAGAAGCTCCCGCGCGTCGCCGAGCGGCTCGTGTCGCTCGACCCGGCCGAGCGCGAGGCGGCGCTCCGCGCGGTCGTGCTCGAGGTGCCCGACCTCGTGGGGCCGCTGCTCCTCCACGTCGTCAAGTCCGACGACGCCCCGCGCGTGCGCGCCTACTGCGTGAGCCAGCTCTCCACGCTCCGGCGGTTCGAGGAGCTGGCGGCGGTGCTCAAGATGCAGCACGACGGGTCGCTCCGGCTCGCGGCCGCGTTCGCGCTCGGCGACGCGGGGATCTACGCGGGCGTGCCGATCCTGATCGAGGCGCTCCGCCTGCCCGACGCCGAGATCCGCGCGGTCGCGATCGCCAAGCTGCAGGAGTACACGAGCCAGCACTTCGGCTACCGGGCCCAGGCCCCGGCCGAGGAGCGCGAGCGCTCGATCGCGCGCTGGACGGCCTGGTGGAACGAGCACGGGGCCGACCTCGTGCGGCGCTCGATCCGCGCCGTCGCGCCCGAGCTCGAGGGCGCGGCGACGTCGCAGGAGGAGGTCCGGCAGGCCGCGGCGCTCTGGCGGCAGGCGAACGAGCTGATCGCCTCGACCGCGCAGCTCGCGGAGGACGCCGGCCCCGAGGCGATCGCCCAGCGGCGGCTCCGCCTCGAGCGGGCGCAGGACCTCCTCCGCCAGGCGCTCGACCTCGACCCGTCGCTCGTGACGGCCCGGCTGACCCGGGCCGCGCTCCTCTACGAGGAGCTCGACCGGCCGGGCGAGGCCGAGCGGCAGCTCGCGCTCCTGCTCGGGCGCGCCGGGCACGACGGGCTCGACGCGGAGACGGCGCGCCGCCACGCCAACTACCACCTGGGGCGGATCGCGCTCGCCCAGGGCGCCTGGGAGCGCGCGCTCCTCCGCTTCACGCAGGCGGTCCAGTACGACGCCGGCTACGACCTGGCGATCGAGGGCCAGGGCGACACGCACATGGGGCTCGCGCTGGCCGAGGACACGCCGGACGACAAGCGGCGCGCGGCGCTCGCCGCGACGCGCGAGGCCTACGGGCGCGCGATCGCGGCGGTCGAGCGGCGCGAGGGGGACCTGCGCGCGATCACGCGCGAGTTCGTGACCGGGACGCCCGACACCGCGCAGGAGGGGCAGATCCTGCAGTCGGTCCGCCGGAGCATGCAGGAGCTGTCGCTCCGGCGCGCGGCCCTCTGCTTCAAGCTCGGCCGCGTGTGCGGCGCGCTCCAGGACGAGGAGGGCGCGCTCGCCGCCTACCGCGAGGCGGTCCGCCTCGATCCGGACCGCGCGCGCTACCAGGAGGCGCTCCGGGCCTGGGGCGGGAAGGCGCCGCCCCGCGAGCCCGCGCCCGAGCAGGGGCCCGGCCGTTGACCGCGGCCCGGCGCCGGCGCGCGGGCCAGGCCGGCGTCGGCCTGGCCTTCGCCGGCCTGGCCGTCGTCGGCCTGACCGGCGTCGGCGGCTGCGCCGCCCCGCCGGCCGACGGCCCGGCCTCGGCCGACGCCGGGCGCGAGGCGGCCGGGGACGAGGCCCCCGCCGATTTCCGGCCGAGCGAGGCCCCCGCCGAGTCGTTCCAGTGGGAGGCGATCCGGGCCGACGTGCTGGACCTCGAGGGCGCGGAGCGCGCCCCGTTCCTGGGGCGGCAGCTCGCCGCCGGGCCGCGCATGGCGCTCAACTGGGTCTCGGTGCGCGGCGCGACCGAGTTCGAGGACTTCCTGCCCACGGCCCTCGTCGTGGTCGAGGGCCGCGCCGCGCTCGGGCTCGGTCCGGGCGCCGTGCGCCCCCTCGCCGTGGGGGACCTCCTCCTCCTGCCGGCCCGCACGAAGGCGCGCCTCGAGGCCAGCCCCGAGGCGCCGCTGCGGGCCCTCGTCGTCCGGGCGGGCGTCGTCGCGCGCGGCCCCGAGGGCGCCCCGGTCGTGCTCGGCCTCGAGCAGGTGCTCGCGGCGGCCGCGCCGCGCGCCGGC
>JANJTH010000532.1 GCA_024711205.1 Planctomycetota bacterium
GGCTCCTGGCGCTCGGGGCGCTCCTCGCGCTCGCGCTGGCCGTCGGGGCGGCGGCGGCCGTCGCCTCGCGAGGCGGGCGCCTCGCCCCGGTCGACGACGGCGCGGCCGGGGGGGGCCCGGCGGACGAGGCGGCCCGGCTGGTCCGGATCGCGCGCGAGCGCCTCGAGGCCGGCGACGTCGCGCAGGCCGTCACGACGCTCTCCGCCGCGCGCCTCCTCGCGCCCGAGGACGTCGAGGTGGCGCTCTGGCTCGCCCGCGCGCACCTGGCCGCGGGGGCGACGGCCCCCGCGCTCGAGGCGCTCGAGCGCGCGGTCGCGCTCGGGCTCGACCGCGCCCGGCTCGACGACCCCGCGTTCGCGCCGCTGGCCGACGAGCCGCGCCTGCGCGCGCTGCGCTGAGGCGCTACCGCGTCACGGCCTCGACCGTCGTGAGCAGCCCCGCGGCCAGGTCGTCGAGGCCCTCGCGCGGGGTCGCCGCCTGCGCGAGCAGGTCGAGCCCGAGCGCGCGCTCGTCCGGGTCGGGGCCCCGCCCGAGCACCGCCACGAACAGGCGCTCGACGGCCGCCGCGGCGTCGAGCGTGCCCGCCGCGAGGTCGGCCGCGACCGCGGCCGTGAGGGAGGACCGGCTCGAGAGGCGCCCCTGCACGGCGGGCGCGTTCGCGAGCAGGAGCGGCTGCCCCATGTGGATCGCGGCCGACCGCTCGTGGACCGCGGCGCGGGCCGCGGGGAAGCCGAACGTGTCGAGCACGTAGGCCCGGTCCGCGCCCTGGAGCGGCTGGCCCGTGACCTGCTCGACGAGCGCGCCCACGGCCTCGGCGTCGAGGCGGCGGAGCGGCGCCCGCGCGAGCAGCGCGTCGGCGCGCCCGCCCAGGCCGGCCGCGGCCTCGCTCGCGAGCTGGTAGGTGCGCGACGTGAAGACCTCCTCGAGCAGGCCCTGGAGCGAGGCCCCGCGCGCGGCGAAGCGGTCGGTCAGCGCGTCGAGCAGCGCGGGGTTCGCGACCGCGTCGAGGTTCTTGCGCAGGAACTGGTCCGGGTCGAGGAGCGCGGGCTGGACCGTCGCCCACACCCGGTGCGCGAGGCCGCGCTGGAAGGCGCGGGAGCCGACGAACAGCCGGGCGAACTCGGCGCGGCGCTGCGCGAGCGGCGTGCGGAGCGTGCTCTGGACCTGCGCCGCGGGGTCGAGCACGAAGCCCGGCTGCTTCGGCGCGTCGAAGCGCTGGCCCGCGCGGTTCAGCTTCGTCGCCTCGACGGGGCTCGCGGCGAAGAACGCGTCGAGCGGGTAGCGCTCGTCCTGCGTCCAGCGCGGCGCATCGTTGGGGCCCGTGAGCGGGTGGTCGTGGCAGCGGGCGCAGCGGGCCGTCATGCCGGCGCCGGCCTGGAGCAGCGCGTCGACCTTGTCGGCCGCGCTCGCGTGCCGGGCCTCGAACACCGCGCCGCCAGTCCCGGCGCCCGTCGCGAGGTCGGTCACGACGTCCGCGAGCGAGCGGCCGGCCCGGAGCTGGTCGGCGGCCCACGCGTCGAACCCGGCCGGGCGGCCCGCCGCGGGGAGGAGGAACCACTCGCCCAGGCGCGCGGCCCAGTGGCGGGCGAAGTCGTCGCTCGCGAGCAGGCGGCGGACCTCGTCGTCGCGGCGCGTCGCCGCGGGGGCCGCCAGGAACGCGGCCCGCTCGGCCGCGCTCGGCGGGCGGCCCGCGGCGTCGAGGAACAGGCGGCGCAGGAAGGCGTCGTCGGCCGCGAGCGCCGCGGGCTCGATCCGGCGCGCGCGCAGCGCGCCGAGCACGGCCACGTCGATCGGGTTGCTCGACCCGCGCAGGGGCCCGCCCGCGTAGAGCTCGTCGGGCGTGGGCGGCGCGGCGGGCCCGTCGCCCAGGACCAGGCGCCCGCCGGCGGTCAGGTCCGCGTCGTCGAGGCGCGCCCGGAGCAGGACCTCCTCGCCGTCGACCGTCGCGCGCAGGAGCCCCGTCGGCGTCACCTGCGCCGCGAGGGTCGGGCCCTGCGCGGGGTCGAGGACGCGCACGCCGAGGCTGCGCGTCAGGTCGAACGCGCGCCCCTGCGCGTCGGTCGCCCACACGACGACCTGCTGGAGCTGATCGCGCCCGGCGGCCGCGTCGACGAGGTCGAGCGTCCGGTCGGTCGGATGCACGGCGAGCGCGGTCCACGCGGGCTGCGCCGCGCCGGCCGCCACGACCTCGACCCAGCGCGACTCCTGGAGGACCCCGCCTGCGCGGTCGGGGACCCGCGCGAGGACCTGCGTCCGCCCGGGCGCGACGCCCTCGACGAGGCCGTCGCCCCGGACGCGCGCGACCCCGGGGTCGAGGCTCTCGTAGCTCGCGTCGCGCGTCAGGTCGCGCGCACGCCCGTCGACGAGCCAGCCGTCGACGGCGAGCTGGAACCCGCCGCCGGGGCCGACCTCGACCACGAGCGGCGCGTCCGGCGCGACGGCGAGCGCGACGTAGCCCGTCGCGGCCGCCGTCGTGACCGGGGCCGCCGTCGAGGCGACCGGCCCCGGCCCGCCCCCGCTGCCCCCGCAGCCCGCGCCGAGCATCCCGCAGGCGAGGAGCCCGCACGCGCCCCCGAGGCCCCGCGTCCGCCACGCTCGGGTCGTCGTCGCACGCCGCGCACGGGTCATGGCCGCCTCCTCGCCTTCCGTGGCCCTCGAGAGGGCGCCCGTGCCCATGGCGCACGATCCGTGCCGCGGCCGCCCGGGCGTGGGGCCCGTCGGGCCAAGTGGCCCGCGCGTTCCGGTTGCGCCGGCCGGCCGCGGCCCCGGACCTCCCCGGGCGATTCCGCCGGGATCTCGCCGGGACGGACCCGCGCGCGTCCGAGGCACGGACCCGGGCGGCCGGCGCACGCGGCTCCATTGGCGCCAAGTCGTTTCGTCCGTTAGCCTCGGGGGGCTGGAGCCGGCGCCTCCCGAGGGCCCGCGCGCGTCCGGCCCGTGCCCGACCCGACCCCGCGCCCGCAGGCCCTCGACCATGTCCCTGAGCGCGCTCGCAGCCCTGACCGCGGTGGCCGTCGTCCTCGTGACGGTGGTCGGGCTGGTCCTGCACTTCCGGCAGGAGGACCGCGCCCGCGAGGCGCTCGAGGACGCGCGCGCGGCCGGCCTGAACCTCCCCGCGAGCCTCCACCCGGTCGTCGACTACGACGCCTGCCTGGGCTCGGGCGCGTGCATCGACGCCTGCCCGGAGCAGGTGATCGGGCGGGTCGACGGCGTGACCACGCTCGTCAAGGCCGGCGACTGCATCGGCCACGGGCGCTGCCACGACGCCTGCCCGGTCGACGCGATCTCGCTCGTCATGGGGACGGCCGAGCGCGGCGTCGACATCCCGCTCCTGCGCGCCGGCTACGAGACGAACCGCGACGGCGTGTTCGTGGTCGGCGAGCTGGGCGGCATGGGGCTCATCCGCAACGCCATGCGCCAGGGCCAGCAGGTCGTGGGGCCCGTGCAGCGCGCGCTCGAGCGGGCGGGCCCGCGCCCGAAGGGGCGCGCGGGCGAGGAGCTGGCCGACGTCCTCATCGTGGGCGCCGGCCCGGCCGGGATCGCCTGCGCGGTCAAGTGCGTCGAGCAGGGGCTCTCGTACCGGCTCGTCGAGCAGTACGCGCTCGGCGGGAGCGTCATGCACTACCCGCGCCGCAAGCTCGTGTTCACCGAGGCGATCAAGCTCCCGCTCGTCGGGCGGTTCGGCAAGCGCGAGATGTTCAAGGAGGAGCTCGTCGCCGAGTTCGAGCGCGTCGTGCTCGAGGCGAAGCTCGAGGTGCGCGAGGGGCGCCGCGTCACGAAGGTCGAGGGCGAGCTCGGGCGCTTCACCGTCACGTGCGAGGCGGGGCCGGGCGAGGAGGAGGTCCTGCGCGCGCGCGCGCTCGTGCTCGCGATCGGCCGGCGCGGGACGCCGCGCAAGCTCGACGTCCCCGGCGAGGACCAGCCGCACGTCGTCTACCGGCTCCAGGACGCCGAGCAGTACCGCGGGCGGCGCGTCCTCGTGGTCGGCGGCGGCGACTCGGCGGTCGAGGCGGCCGTGGCGCTCGCGCAGGTCGCGGGCACGACCGTGCACCTGTCCTACCGCGGGGCGGGGTTCTTCCGCGTGAAGCGGAAGAACCGCGCCGACCTCGAGGCGGCGCTCGCCGCGGGGCGCCTGACGCAGCACCTCGAGACGACCGTCGCCTCGATCGGGCAGCGCACCGTCCGGCTCAAGGACGCGAAGGGCCGGGTCGAGGTGCTCGAGGTCGACGACGTGATCGTGAACGCGGGCGGCGTGCTCCCGACCCCGTTCCTCGAGGCGATCGGCGTGCGGGTCGAGACGAAGCGCGGCGAGAAGGTCGACGTCGGCGAGGACACGGCGGCGAAGCTCGCCGAGCGGATCTCGGGGCACGTCGACGCGGTGGCGCAGGTCTCTCGCCGGTTCGCCGCGGCCTCGGGGCAGCTCGTCGAGACGGCGACGAAGCGGTTCGGCCGCGGCCCGTCGGGCAAGGACAAGACCGCGCGCGGGCCCGCCCCGGGCCCGGTCCCGCCGCCGTCCCTCCGCGCGGGCGCGCCGCCCGGGCGGCGCGACCCGCTCACGACGACGGAGGACCTCGTCCCGTTCGACTCGGACGACAAGATCACGCCGGTCGCGAGCACGGGGCCGGAGCTCTCGGCCTACGCCGGGGACGACCGCTCGGACGACGTGATCGAGATCTCGGGCCCGGACCTGCCCGCGATCGAGTCCAGCGACGACCTCGACCGGTCGGGGGCCTGACCGCCGCGTGGCGGCGCGTCGAGGCCCGGGGACGGGCGGGGAGCGGGCGGGCGGCCGGGAGGACGACGACTCCCGCGACGGGCAGGGGCCGCTGTTCGAGCCGAGCGACGTGGCGCCGCCGCTCCCGCGCGGATCGGCCGACGGGCCCGGGCGCGGCGAGCCGGGGCCGATCTTCCACACGGTCGACGACGACGAGGACGACCCCCGCACGCTGCACGACTTCCCGACCCTGCTCCCCGGGCCGGCCCCGGCGCCGGCGCCGACGCCGTCGGGCCGCCAGGCGCAGGCCGCGCGCCCCGGGCCGGGGCCCGGCGGCGC
>JANJTH010000542.1 GCA_024711205.1 Planctomycetota bacterium
GCGCGCCGTCGAGCGCCCCGCCGAGCTGGCCGCGCTCGAGCTCCCGGCCGCCGCGCGCGCCGCCCTGGCCGCCGGGCTCGACCCGGACCCGCGCCGGCGCCCCGGCTCGTGCCTGGCCCTGGCGCTCGCCGCCACGAGCCCGGGCGGACCGTAGCGGGCCCTCACGCGCCGAGGCCGGCCGGGTCGAGCGGAGCCCGGCCGTCGCGCCGGTCCGGCGCCAGAATTCGAGCGCGCGCAGCGGACGACCGCGACTGGCAGGCCGCGCCCCGGACGGGTCCGGCGCCCCGGCCCGAGACCTTCCCCTGCGGGGCCCAGCCCGGTACCATCTCCGCATGACCGACGCGGCCCTCCTCTGGCTCTCTCCGGCCGCTGCGGACGCTCGTGCGGCGGCCCCGGCTCGCGACGAGCTCGCCGCCGCGACGCGACCGCTCGCGCAGCGCTACGTCGAGCGCGCCTGCCGCCCCTTGCTCGCCACGCCCGAGGCGGCGCTCGACCACCTCCCCAGGATCGTCAAGCGCTTGGCCCGCGAGAGCCTGTCCGTCCGGCTCGAGCTCCTCCAGCGCCTGGCCGATTCGCTGCGCGCGCCCGAGGACGCGGAGGTGCTCGTGGAGGGCACCTGCCGGGCGGCCCTGACCACCTTCGCGCGGGACGCGGAGGCCCACTTCGAGCGCGATGCGATCGGCTGCTTCGAGCTCGGGATCCGGACCCACCGCCGGACCGTCCTGCGCCTCCTGCGGCGCTCCGAGCCGCAGCGCGAGCACGTGCTTGCAGGCGTGGGGTTCCGGCTGCTCGAGCTCGGCTCGTGCCTCGACCTCTGCGTCTCGAGCGTTTTGCTGTGGCTCGGCGAGGCTCCGATGCGCGCGCGCGCGCGCGTCCCGCAGGAGCTCTGCTTTCACGTGAAGGAGCTCGCCCTGGCGCAGGGCGGACTGGTCGGCGCAACGCTGACGTCGTGCGACGGCGCCGCGCGAGGAGCGGACTCGACGGACGAAGATCGCCTCGACGACGTGGCGCTCGCGGAGCGCTCGGCGTCGGAGGCGTTCGCCTACCTCTAGCCGCACGTGCTGCTCCGCCGCCAGGTCTGTTGGTTCGACTTCAGCGACGCCGAGGGCTCCGAGCCCGACAAGCGACGGAGCTGCGTCGTCGTCCAGACCTCGGCCGTCCGCGGACTCGGCACGGTCCTCGTGGTCCCATGCTCGTCCGAGCTGCGCCGGGCTCGACAGCCCACCGGGGTCCTCGTTCCGGCCGCCGAGAGCGGAACGCACGACGTCGTGGCGCTCTGTCACCTCCTGTGCGCACGCGACCTCGGCCGCGCCTGCGGTGGACCGACGGGGACGGTCTCGGAGGCCACCCTTCAGCGGATCCTGCTCGTACTCTGCGATCTCCTGGGGATCGACGCCTCGGTGCTCTGGGATCCGTGACCTCCTCCAGGTGGCGACGTGCTCGGCAGCGTTCGAACCGGCGGACGCGCTCGACGAGCACGCGAACTCACCGGCGTCGGCCAGGCACGGCGAAGTCGAGCAGCAATTGCCCGTCGGCCTGCAGGTTGGGCTGGCTCCCCTCGTCGTGCGCGGGGGGTGCCGCGCTCGCCCGGGCCGGGCCGAGCGCGACGAGGGGTGCAGCCGCCGCGTCGGGGAGCGCCGCGAGCGCCGCGAGGCCGAGCGCGTCGTCGCGGAGCTCGAGCGCCGCGAGGGCCTCGGGGTAGGCCCGGGTCCGCGGGTCGTCGGCCGTCTCGGCGAGGTGCTCCGCGAGCTGCGCGGGCGTGGGCAGATGGACGACGCGGGCGACCTCCCCGAGCCCGGCGCGCGCGTCGAGCCGCACGACCGGGTGCTCCTCGGCGCGGCGGCCGAGGTCGGCGACCAGGTCGACCCAGAAGCGGGCGCGGCCGAGGTGCGCGGGGTCGTCGACGCAGCAGGTCCGCAGCGGGCGCCCGACCGCGAACGGCCGGAAGCGCCCCCACGTCCGGTGGAGGACGACCGGGGTGAGCGAGCTGTGCCCGGGCCCGCCCCCGTGGGGGCAGCGCGCGCCGCGCGGGCCGCGCAGCCGGCGCCGGACCGCGCGCAGGGGCGTCCAGCGCAGGGCGAGCGCGAGCTCGCCCTGGGGCGCCAGGGTCCAGTGGGTGCGCTCGACGAAGCCGCGGGCGAGCCAGGCGACGACGCCCGCGCGGGCCCCGGCCCGCACGCGCCCGTGGCAGCCCGGTCCGCCGATCGACCGGGCGGCGGCGCGCTGCGCGATCGCCGCCTTGCGGGCCGCCCGCTCGCCGGGCCGCGTCCCCAGGCTGCGCTGCAGGAAGCACACGGCCCAGCGCAGGGCGATCCGCCGCTCGAGCACCGGGCGCGAGGGCGTCGCGCGGACCAGCGCGCGCAGGGCCTCCTCGGGCAGGGCATCGGGCCCCACCGGCCAGCGCCCGCGTCCGACGGCGCGCAGCGCGCGAGCCTCCGCGGCGGCCACGTCGATCACGGGCGGGTCGGGCTCCGGCCCGGTCGGCAGGCCCAGGACGATCCCCAGCCGCGCGCGGACCTCGTCGGCCGTGCCGGTCCGCACGAGGGCGGCCACGTCGGCGAGCGTCCCCCGCGGAGGCTCGAGCCCGCGCTCGAACGCGTCGCCCAGGGCCAGCCGCACGGCCCCGAGCGTCGCCGCGTCGATCGCCGCTTGCCCCCAGCGCCGCGTCATGAAGACCCGCAGCCGGTGCACGTCCGCCCGCAGCGCGCGCGGCGGCTCGCGCCCCGCGGCCTCGAGCCAGCGGCGCGCGTCGCCGTCACCGAACAGCGCGAGGAGCGCGAACGTGTCCGGGTCGAGCGCCCCGTCCCGCTCGTAGACCCGGAGCAGCCCCGGCGCGTCGATCGGCTCGCCGCACGCGAAGGCCCGCCGCGCCGCCCGGGCGCGGAGCCCCAGCTCCCGGTCCATGGGTCACCTCCCCAGCCTTTCCGTCGTCCTCGCCAGCCGCGCGAGCTCGGGCGCGGGCTGGCCGTCGGGGGTGAGCAGGAGGTGGACCTCGAGCCCGCGCTCGCGGGCGCGGCGGGCGAGGCGGGGCTCGAGCGGCCCCATGCCGTCGGTCACGACGAGGATCCGGCGCGCGGCGCGGGCGAGCGCGTGCTCGACGACGGGCGTGAAGTCGGTGCCGCCGGTCGTGGGGACGTGCCCCTCCGCGAGGCGCGCGAGGGGCAGGGGCGCGACCTCGGTCGAGAAGGCCCAGACCGGGTCGGCGAGGAGGTCGCGCAGGCCGGTGAGGAGCGCGTAGACGCGGGGCAGGTGCTCGTCGAGCGAGCCCGAGACGTCGAGGTAGACGTGGACGCGGCTGGGGTCCTCGCCGTGTCCCGCGACCTGGTGGGTGAACAGCCCCGGCCAGAGCCCCTGCGCGAGGAAGACGGCCTCGCGCCGCCCGACCGCGGGCACGACGAGGCGCGCGGTCGTCGTGGCCTCGCGGGCGACCCGCGACGCGCCGAGGGTCAGCGCGCGGCGCAGGCGCCGGCGGAGCGCCGCGAGCTCGTCCTGGAGCCGGAGCGCGACGCGCGCCTCGCGCAGCGCCCCGCCGCGGCCGTGGGCGAGGTGCCCGGCCAGCTCCCGCAGGAGCGCCTCGAGGTCCGGGTCGAGCGCGCCCGGGCGGTCCGGCGCCCGGGCGTCGTCGCCCGTGTGGTCGCCGAGCAGGAGGGGGAGCCGGCAGACCGGGAGCTCGGGGAGGACGTCGCGGAGCGCGCGCACGAGCGGCGGCTGGGCGACGTCGTGGAGCCAGGCCCGGGTGTACCAGCGCGCGAGGCGCATGGCGACCCGCCCGGGCAGGCCCGCCGCGGCGAGCTCGCCCCGGGCGGCGCGCATGACCTCGGCCTCGCGCGCGGGGAGGCCGCGCCAGGGGACGTCGCGGCCCGTGGCCCGGCGGAGGAGCGCGTCGGGGGGGAGGAGCAGGCGGGCCGGGAAGTCGGCCTCGCCGTAGGAGCGCTCGAGCAGGCCGACCGGGGCGCGGAAGAAGCGCCCGCGCAGCGCCGCGTTGATCCGCGCGTCAGCGGTCACGTTCGCTGCCAGGTGGTCGAGCGGGTCGGTCGAGCGCGCGTGCCCGCGCAGGAGGTCGCCCTGCACGCGGTGCATGACCTCGTGCGCGAGGAGGAACAGCAGGTCCTCGCCGGCGCGGAGCTCGGCCCGCACGAACTCCGGGTCGAGCTCGACCCGCGCGCCGCGCCCGTGCGGGCGGATCCGCGCCGTCCCGACGCCGTCCACGAACGCGACCTCGCACCGGTCGGCGAGCCGCCCGAACAGGAGCCCGAGCTCGGGGTCGAGCCGCCACGCGGCGTCCACCGCCCGCGCGAGCAGCCGGGCCGGGTCGAGCTCCGACAGCGGGCCCTCGGGCCCGCGCTCGCCGGCCCCGCGGCGGTCGGGCCCGAGCTCGCCGGCCCCGGGGCGGTCGGCCCTGAGCACGCCTGCCCCGGGGCGGTCGGACCCGCGCTCGCTGGCCCCGGGGCGGACGGGCCCGCGCTCGCCGGCCCCGGGGCGGTCGGACCCGCGCTCGCCGGCCCCGGGGCGGTCGGACCCGCGCTCGTCGGCCCCGGGGCGGTCGGGCTCGCGCTCGCGGTCGCCGGGGCGGTCGGGCCGGCTCACGCGGGCCCCGCGTCGCACAGGACGAGCCAGGCGCCGCGCTCCGGCAGGTCGGGGCCGGAGAGCGGGCGCGGTCCGCCGGCGTCGGGCACGAACAGGCCCTCGTGCGTGTGCCCGAGCACCCAGGCCGCCGCGCCCGGCGTCGCGAGCACGCGCTCGCGCCCGGTCAGGCGCACGCTGCTCCGGCTGTCGCGCACGAAGGCCGGGCGGTGGAGCGCCTCCGCGCCGGGACGGCGCAGGCGCTTCGCGCCCGCCAGGAGCCCCTCGAGCTCGGCGCGCGGCGGCACGCGCACGAGGCAGCGGGCCGCGAGGTGGGCCTCGAACGGGTCCGCGGCGGCGCCCGGCCCCGCGCGGCCCTCGTCGCCCGGGCCCTCGTCGCCGGGCCCGACCTCCTCGAGCGCGCCCCCGTCGAACAGCGCGAGCGTCTCGGGGCGCAGCCCCGCGAGCCCGCGCACCTGCACCCGCGCCTCGCGCCCGTCGTCCACCAGCAGGGTGCGCCGATTGCGGTCGAGCCACGACAGGCGCGCGCGCCGAGGCACGAGGTGACCCCGCACCCGCTGCGACACCTCGGCCACGACCTCGAAGGCCGCCTCGGCGCGCGCGGTCGACTCGCCGCGCACGGCCAGGCCGCCCCGCTCCGCGGGGTCTCCGGCCGCGAGGAGGACGGGGAAGCGCGCCTCGAACACGACGCGGCGGAGCACGGACCCGGCCGGGCGGAGGCCCGGCGGCACGCCGTCGTCGGGGTCGAGCCCGCCCGTGGCGAGGAGCCGCGTCGCCGCGGCGGACGCCTCGATCGGGCTCCTGCGCGCGAGGGCGGCGAGCTCGCGCAGCCCCTCGTCGTGGACGTCCTCGAGCGCGCCGAGCGCGGCGAGCAGCGCCCGCGCGTCGTCGGCGACGAGGAACGTGCCCGGCTCGGCGCTGCCCCCGCCCGCCGGGGCGCGCACGGTGAAGGCGACGGGGTCGTGGTGCCCGCGCATCCGGAGGTGGCCCAGGTGGGGCCGGCGCCGGCCGGGGTGCACGACCCAGGCGTCCGCCGCGAGGGAGACCGGCGCGAGGCCCTGGCCCAGGACGGCGCCGAGGTCGAGGCGCACGTCGTCGAGGCGCCACACCTCGGCGCCAGGTGCAGGGCACGCGCCCCGGACGAGCGCCCGGACGCGGACGCTCGGGCCCGGGCGCGGCGACGCGAGCGGAGTGGACGGGGACGGCTCGAGCGCGTGGATCATGCGGACCTCCGGAGGCAGTTGGGTGGTCGGGGAGCTGGCGGGTCGGGGGGGGCGCGGCAGCGGTCAGCGGGCGTGCGGGTCGGTGCTCGTGGGTCGTCCCGCGCCCGCGGACGTGCGACGACCTCGCCCTCCTGCCCCGGCGAAGGGCCCGACCCCGCCGGCCACCCTCGGAGCGGCCCCGGCGCGATGGGCCTGGCGCCGACCGGGGCCCCGGGCGCGGGGCCTCACGGGCGGCCCTCGAGCAGCGCGGGGAGCCGGGCCTCGAGCTCGCGCGCGAGCCGCTGCACGGCGCCCGGCTCGGGCCCCCGCCCCATGGCGCCGGCCAGGCCGCGGAGCCGGCCGACGCGCGGGCGACCGCTCGACGCGAGCGCGCGGCGGGCGACGCGCAGGCACAGGCCGCGCCGGGCGTCGAGCAGCCCGGCCACGGGCGCGCCGAGCTCCTCGCCCAGGGCGCGCGGGTCGACGTCGCCCAGCGCGAGCAGCTCGCGATACGCCTCCAGCGTCCGGTGGCGGTCGTCGGCCAGGAGCGCGACCTCGCCGCGCGTGACGTCCCGGGCCACGAGCGCGACCGCGAGCAGCGCGTGCGCGCGCTCCTCCGGCTCGAGCTCCGCGTCCTGCGCCTGCTCGAGCAGGCGCGTGAGCGCCTCCTGCTTCTCGTGCAGGCTCCGCGCCCCGCACGCACCGCCGCCCGCCCCGCCGCCCGCCCCGCGGAGCGCCCGCGGCAGCGCGAGCGGGTCGCTCGGCCACGACCACAGCCCGAGCCCCGGCTTGCCCAGCGCCGCCGCGAAGGCCGCCTCGTGGACGGCGCGCACGAGCGGCCAGCCGACCTCGCGGCCGGTCGCCGGGAAGGGCAGCCCTCCGCGCAGGACCCGCTGGAGCACCTCGCCGCAGGCCTCCAGGGGGTGCTCGCCCGTGAGCTCGCGCGCGACCGCCAGCCCGGCCCGGGCCATGCGGCACAGCATGCCGAGCCGGCGCCCGTCGAGCGCGACGCCGCTCTGCGCGAGGCCCTGCGCGAGGCCGTCGACCCACGTCACGAGGCGGTCGGCCTCGGGGTCGTGCCGGCCTTCGCCCGCCTCGAAGTCGGCGAGCAGGAGCCGCTCGCGCGCGCGCCCGACGACGTCGCGCAGCGGGCCGCCGTCGCAGCGCGCCCGCGGGTCGCGCGCGAGCGAGGGGGCGTCGTCCTCCCCGCGCAGCGCGATCACGGCGCGCCGCTCGTCGGGGTCGAGTTGCTCCACGGTCGGGACGACCACGACCGCGGCGAACCGCCCGGCCAGCGCCTCGTCGAGCGGGTAGGTCCCGTCGTAGCCGAGCGGGTTCATCGCGGCCACGACGAACCGCAGCTCCGTCAGCTCGAGGCCGAGCAGCGTCCGCCCGCGGATCACCTCGAGCCACTTGCTCTGCATGCCGGGCGTGGCGCGCGAGAGCTCGTCGACCAGGACCGCGTCCGCGCCGGGCAGCGAGATCGGCGTCGACGCGTAGCGGACCTCACCCTCGGCCAGCGACTGCGGGATCGGGAACCCGAGCACGTCCTCGAGCTGCGCCTTCGACGCGTCGTAGGTGCGCAGCCGCCGGCAGCCGAGCGCCCGCGCCAGCGCCCGCGCCAGGAGCGACTTCGCCGTGCCGTGCGGGCCGACGAGGAGGAGCGGATCGCCCAGGACGAGGGCGCCGAGGACCGGCAGGCCGACCCGCCACAGCCCGTGCAGCCCGAGCGGCCGCAGCACCCGGTCGAGCGCGCGGTCGAGCGGGTCGGGCGGCCCTGGCTCCGGCGTCTGCGCCGGGACGAGCTCGAGCCGGGGGAGCTGCCAGGGCCGCTGCGGCGTCGGGGAGGTCGTCGTGGTCGCCATGCAGATCACCTCGGGGTCCAGGGACGGCGCACACCCGCTCGACCGTCGCGCACTCGACGCGCGTGCTCGCGCGGGCGTGGTCGAGCAGGAGGGCGCCGATACGGGTCCAGGCCGCCCGCGTTGCGCGCTCACGCCGAGCGCTCACCCGGCCGGCGCGGGCGGGCCACGCCCGTCGCTGAGCGCGGCCCGTCGTTGGACGCGCTTCGGCAGGCGGCCTGACGTCAGGCGGGCCCGGCGCGCTCGCGTCAGGGACGCAGGGCGGGTCGCGTCCCTCACCGGGGCGAGGCGCACCAGGTGGACGGGTGCCGCGCCGCCCCAGCAGGCGGCCCCAACGCACCGGGCCTGGTCTCGCGTAGGAGGAACCCATGGCGGCACGCGCAGCGAAGGCGAAGCGAGCGGGCGATCGGAAGCGCACGAAGGCGGCGCGGAGCACCGCGGGCAAGAAGAAGGCCGCCAAGAAGAAGGCCGCCAAGAAGAAGGCCGCCAAGAAGAAGGCCGCCAAGAAGAAGGCCGCCAAGAAGAAGGCGGGCAAGAAGAAGGCCGCCAAGAAGAAGGCCGCCAAGAAGAAGGCCGCGCGGCTGCGCAAGCCGACCGCGGCGGAGGTCGCCGAGTCCACGCGGGCGCTGCGGCGCCTCGTCCGCCAGCTCATGCGCGTCGAGGCGGGCGACGAGTCCGGCGTGGACGACGTGGACGCGTGGCTGGAGCAGGTCGAGCCCCTCGTGCGCCGGCACAGCGAGGTCCTGCGCCGCGCCGGCCAGCCGCCCGCGCTCCGCGACCGGTTCCTGGGCCCCGCGCGGACGGACCAGATCTCCGTCGAGGTGGACACCGAGCGGCGCCTGCAGATCGGAGGGCGCACGCTCGCGCGCTGGGAGGCCCTCGTCGCGGAGGGGTACTTCGACGCCTCGCTCTTCCGCGGGGGGTGCGACACGACCATGCAGATCCAGGGCGACGGCCCGCTCCCCTGGGACGCCTACGAGTGGCTCGGGATCGACCCGGAGTGCGTCGAGGGCTTCGAGGACCTGTTCTGGGAGGCGCTCGAGGACGACGACGACGACGACGACGAAGGCGATCCCGCGCCCACCCAGGCCGGCGGCGCCGCGGGCGGAGGCACGTAGCGGCGCGCCGGGCGACAGCGAGCGGTGGCGCGACGCTGCCGCCCGCCCGGATCACGCTTTGCGAAGAGCCCTTCGCCGGCGCGACGTCAGGAGTCGCGCCGCCCAACGTCCAGGGCCTGGGAGGGTGTCGGGTGGCGCGCGGGCGCCGGTCGGCCCATCCTCGAACTCGCCCCCGGGAGTGCTCATGTCGCCCAAGTCGCCGCCTGCGCCGCCGCCCGCGCCGGTGTTCCTGCCGGCCCTCCCGAACCCCGTCGTCGGGCAGGTCTTCCGTGACCACGCCGCGGAGCGCGTGGTCGAGGTCGTCGAGGTGTTCCCCGATCGGCTCGTCGTCGCGCAGTCGCACGGCGGTCGCTACGAGGTCGTCGACCGCTGGCAGCTCCTCCTGGAGTGGCTCGAGCCGCCGCACCTCGCCGCGCTGCGCTTCCGCGCGCAGCAGGCGGGGGGGCAGCCGATGCGGAGCGTGCGCGAGGCGCTGCTCGCGCTCGGCCCGGCCGAGCGGCTCGTCGCGGTCCTGCGGGACGCGCAGGGGGCCGGGGAGCTGCTCGAGTGCGGGCGCAGGTGGGTCTCGACGGTCGACGCGGAACGCTCGCTCGCGCTCGCGCTCGGGTCGGAGTCGGACGTCGCTGCGGCCCGCCGGCACGTCCGCGACGGCCGCTCGGACTTGGCCAAGGCGACGGAGCTCCGGGTGGTACCCGGGCAGCAGGGCTGCGCCAAGGGCTTCCTGCTCGAGCCCTCGCGTCGCGCGGAGCCGCTCGAGCAGCTCCTGGCAGGGCGCAGGAGCGGCGCGCACCGGTCGCCGCTCCTGCTCCGGCGCGCCAACAGGCAACATCGCTACACTCCCGCCGAGGAGGACCTCCTGCGCTGGGCTCTGCAGGAGCGCGTGCGCCTCCGGAACGCGAACGCGCTGAACGACGTCGACCTCGCACGTCGCCAACTGCTCGAGGCGACGCTCGACGCCGTCCTCATGCCGGCGATCGAGCGGAGGCTGATGCGACGCCCCTGGCCCGATCCCTCGGACCTCGCCCTGTCCGTCTACGGGAATCTCTGGCCTGCGCTGGCGGACGACCCGTGGCTCCGCGAGAGGGCCCGCAGCGCGCGGGCCGTCGTGCGCCTCCGCGCGCACCTGCTTGGCGAGACGCTTCCAGCCGAGGCGGGCGCGCGCGCCACGACCTCGGCGCTCATGCACAACGCCTGCTGGGGACTCCTCGACCTCGAGCGCACGCCCCAGGGCGTCCACGACGCAGGTGCCGTCCGGCCCGCCTCGGTCGGTCCGATCCACCCGAACACCTCGGCCGAGCGAGGTGGCGCGCGCGAGGAGCAGCCCGTGCTCCCGCCCGGCGCGGCCGAGCTCCAGCGCTGGGTCGCCGACCGCGCTCACGGCGCCCACGCGCAGCTCGAGCGGGCGAGGCAGCTCCTCGGCGAGATTCGCGCGGCGTTCGTCGAGGCGATCACGTCCGACCTCGCCCACTACGGCGTGTACTTGCTCGAGTTCATGTCCCCCGTCGCCCGGTCGGACGGGGCCCGCGCCCTGGGGGTCAGCGAGAACACGGTCCGCGGGCTGTTCCCCCGGAAGGGCGGCAAGGACGACCGGAGGCCGCACGCGGACGTCCACGCGCTCGTCCAGCCGTTCGACGAGGACGTGCGCCGCTTCGGGCGCGTGTTCCCCATGCTGCGGTTCGCGCTCCTCCCCAGCGAGGAAGAGGTCGCTCGCCACGCTGCGCCCGAGCACGTGGACGTCCTGCGCGGGCTGTTCGGCGATCCTGCGCGCTGGACGGGCCGCGGCACGACCTGGCCCGAGTGGCTGCTCGACGACCTGGCCGCGACCCTCCCCCCGCGGGAGCCCGCCTGGGATCGTCTCGCGCTCCTGCGCGAAGTCGTCCTCCCCTTCCTCGAGCGCGTCCTCGAGGCCCGGCGCGAGGCCGGGACCGAGCGCGACCTGTCGTGGGCCCTCGCGCCGGCGCGTTCGCGCGAGCAGGAGCTCCGCGACGGGCTGGGCTGGCTGCTCCAGGGCGCGCCGGACGGCGACTCGCTCCGCCTCGCGCTCTCGCTGCTCGAGCAGTCCGCGAGCGAGGTCGCGAAGGCGGCCGGGCTCTCCGCGCTCGACCTCGTCGACCTGCAGCTCGGCCTCCGCTGGATCACGCCAACCGAGGCCGACGGACTCGTGCGCGCGCTGACCGCCGCGGCGCCCGACCTCCCCGAGGTCGCCGCGCGCGCCGCCCTGGCCCCGCTCCTCGCGCCGCCGCTCCCGGCCGCCCCGACGTCCGGCGATCCGGCGGAGGACGAAGGCGACGAGCCTGCGGGCGACGTCCAGGCCGTGGACGAGGCGACGGACGACGACCCGGAGGGGGCGGACGGATGGCTCGAGCCCGAGGGGCGCTCGGGCGACGACCCCTGGGCGGAGCTCCGGGCCCGGTCGGCCTCGGCCACCGTCGCCTGGGAGCTCGCGGCCGAGGACGTGGACCCGGAGGACGACCGGTGAGGCCCGCGCAGCGCGGCGCTCGCCCCGGGCGCCTGGCGCCCTCCTCCCCGAAATGGCACTCCGCGCGGGCCGGCAGGAAATCCCCTGGCCCCTCCAGAGGACGCGCAGGGCCCGGCCCACGGCCACGGGCAAGCGGCTGCGAAAGCGTTCAGGGGGGGGCTCTTCCTCTCCTTGTAGGGGAGGGGTTGATCCCCTCCCCGTCATGGCGGCCTGCAAGGTCGGGCGGGGGTGAACCCCGCCCCTACAAAAACATGAACGGTGTCCCGTCCCCACCCCCTGAACGCGTACGCGCCTGCCACCCCCCGGGGCCGGCGTCGTGACGCCTCCGGCGCCGGGTTCCGACCTCGAGGGGGCGCTCGCGCTGCTCGTCCGGGGCGACGCGGCGCTCACGCGAGGCGACGGCACGGCGGCGCAGGTCGCCCACGAGGAGGCCGCGCTCCGGCTCCGCGCGCTCGACGACCCGCTGCGCGCCGGGCACGCCTGGGGGCGAGCGGCGGCGGCGGCGGCGCTCCTGCGCGACCGGCGAGGGGCGCGGTCCCTGATCGCCCGCGCGCTCGAGCTGCTCGACCCGCTCGTGACGGCCGAGTGCGAGCCGTCCCCCGCGTCGCCGCCCGACCAGCCGCCGTGGGAGGCCCTGCAGCGAGCGGACCTGGGCGGCGAGCCCCCGGCCCGGCTCGCGCGCTACGCGCTCGGGCAGGTGCTGCGCACGCTCGGGCTGTGCGAGTCGATCGACGAGCACTACGCGCAGGCGCTCCGCTGCTTCGAGCGGGCGCTCGCCCTCGCGCGCGAGCTCGGCCTCGCGCGCGAGGAGGCCGACCTCCTGCGCCTGCACGGGGTCACGCACACGAAGCGCGCCGCGCCCGAGCTCGCGCTCGCGGCCTACCGCGAGGCCGAGGCCCGCTACCTGGCCGCGGGCGACCCGGCCGGCGCGGCCTACACGCGGGGGCAATCGAGCGGGCTCTACTACGAGCGCGGCCAGCACGCGGAGGCGATCGCGCTGCTCGAGCAGGCGCTCGCGGCGCTCGAGGCCCGCGGGCTCCCCACCTTCTGGCCCGTCTACCAGCGCGCCGTGAACCTCGAGAAGCTCGGGCGGCTCGACGAGGCCTGGGTCGGGCTCCAGGAGGCCTTCGACGGGCTCCTCGCCGCCTCGCGGCAGGTCGCCTCGCCGGCCCTGCGTGGGGGCTGGCTCGCCAACAAGGCGACGATCGTGGACCACACGCTCAACCGGGCCTGGGCGCGCGCCAGCGACGAGGACCTGCTCGGCCTGCTCCAGCGCGCCAAGGCGCCCGTCCTGGCCGACCTCGTGGCCGCGGGCCCGGGCGAGGCCGACGCCGTCGGTTCGAGTCCCCTCGCGCCGAGCCTCCTGGCGCCGAGCCTCCTGGCGCCGTGGACCGGCGACGCGGACCTGCGCGAGGTGGCGGGCGCCTACGCCGACGCGCGCGCGCGGCTGGCCGGGCTCGACCAGCGCGCGCAGGCCGAGGGGGCGCTCGCGCCGGGCGCGGCGAACGCCCCGGGGCACCTGCCGGGTGCCGCCGACGAGCGCCGCGAGCTCGTGGCGGAGCTCGCGCGGCTCGAGGGGCTCCTCGACGCGCGCAGCGCCGCGCTGCTGGGCGTGCGCCCGCGCTCGCTCGCGGAGGTCCAGGCCGTCCTGCCCGAGGGCGCGCTGCTGCTCGACTGGGTGCTCCTCAAGGCCGGGCTGCGCGTGGTCGCCGTCACGCGCGACGAGGTCCACCGGCTCGAGGTCCCGGGCGCCGGGCGCGGGTACGGGGCGGCGCAGCGGTTCGTCGCGCGCGTCGCAGGGCAGCTCGGCGAGCTGGGCCTCCGGGCCCGCGCCGCGCTCGCCCGCGGGGACGTGGGCGGGGCCCAGGCGCTCTACGAGCGCCTGGGCCTGCTCGACGAGCTGGGCGACGCCCTGCTGGGCGAGCGCACGCTGCGCGCGCTCGTCGCAGCGGCCCGGGAGCTCGTCGTGGTGCCTCACCGCGAGCTGGCGGCGGTCCCCTGGGCGCTCCTGCGGCTCGACGGCCGCTACCTGCTCGAGCGATGCGACGTCTCGCTCCTGCCCACGCTCGCCCTCCTCGAGCGCGCGGCGGCGCCCGCGCGGCCGTTCGACCGCGACGCGCACGTGCTGCTCCTCGTCTCGGGCCACGACGACCGCAGCCGGCGCTTCGCGCAGGAGGAGACCCAGCTCGTGCAGCGAGAACTCCGCAACGTGACGGTCCTCCAGGGCGGACGCGCCACACGCGGGAAGGTCGCGTCCGAGCTGGGCGAGCACGACGTGCTCCACTACGCGGGCCACGCCGCCCTCGACGACGAGCACCCGACCTGGTCGCACCTGGCGGTCGGGGCGGGCGATCGCGACCCGGCCTGGGACCGCCTCACCGTCGGCGACGTCCTGCGGCTGCGCCTCCGCCCCGGGCTCGCCCTCCTGAGCGCCTGCCAGACCGCCCGCGCGCCGGGCGCCGACCCGGAGGCGCACCTCGGGCTCGCGCACGCCTTCCTGGCCGCCGGCGCGCGGACCGTCGTCGCCACGCAGTGGCCGTTCGAGCCCGCGGTCTCGCAGGCCCTCGTGCCGCGCCTCTACGCCGGGCTCCTGCGCGGCCTGGCCCCCCACGCGGCGCTCTGCGCCGCGCAGCGCGAGCTCGCGGCGCGGTCCGACGCGCTCGGCTGCCCCTGGTCGTGGGGCGCCTTCGTGAGCACGTTCTCCGCCGCCGCCGCCCCCGGCGGTTGAGCGCGCCTCACGGCGCGATCGAGACCCGCGGGACCATGCGCCGGCCGAGGGCCGCCCACTCCTCGTCGGTGAGCCTCGTGTTGCGGTCGAACCTGCTCTTCGTGTCCTCGTCCACGTCGACCCGGACCACGACGTCGATCAAGTCGGTACGGCCTGCAACGAAGTCGAGCGCTGCCTCGAACAGGACGACCTGGAGCGCCGGGGGAACCTGGGTGATGACCAGGACGATGCCGGGATGCACCTCCTCCGCGTCGAGGAGCCGGAGGAAGTCACCGGCGTCGTTCGTCACGATGACCCAGTCGCCGAGCAACGCGTGGCGAACCAGCTCGGCGTCGGTCGACTGCTGAAGACCGACGTGAGGAACGTATTGCGCTTCGTAGCCTCGACGATGGGCGCACGAGGCGAGGAGGTCAGAGAGGTTCTCGTCGATCAAGAACCGGAGCGCCACCCCTCAGGCGCTGCCTGCGAGCGCGTGAGCTTTGACGTGGCGCACACGCTCGCGGTCGAGCGTCGGGTAGGCGGCGAGGACCTCGGCCTCGGTCGTCCCCATGCGAAAGAGCTGCGAGAGCTGCTCGAGGCCGATCCGGGTCCCCCTCAGGACGAGCTGACCGCCGAGGGCGTCCGGACGACGCTCGACGAGTTCGTCGGCCAGCGCCGGGGCGACGGCCGGGCCCTGCGCCCGATCGACCTCGGACTCGAAGCGGATTCGCACGACGGGTCGGCGCGAGAGCGTGCCGGTCTCGGAGGCAGGAGCACCTTGCGCCAGGGACCGGAGGGCCCACTGCGCGACGTTCCGGAGGGCAATCGTCCGGTCTCGGCGCGCTCCGAGCGCGTCGGAGACCGTCACCCAGACGAACGGCGCGCCATCCACGATGCGCTGGTCGACTCGGACCACGTCGCTGGGCGTGCGGTCCCGGAGCCATCGCGCGTCAGGCACCACGTCGACTTCGCTCATGACTGCAGCATACCAACGAAGTCCGAACCCGTCCCTGAGCTGCCCTCGAGGACGGCGGCCGTGCGGCGTCAACTCGTTGGAGGCGAGCGGACTCCGTGCCGCCGCGCCGACCGCCTGTCGCCCACCCAACGCACACGGCCTGGAGGGGTGGGCGCGGGGGAGATCCGCGGGCTCGCGTCAGGCGAGGCGGGCCTGCGCGTCCACTCGGGCGGAGGAGGTCGGATGGGCGCGCGCGGCGGCGACTCGAGCGGTGTGGACGGGCAAGGGGGGCGAGCGGCGCTCCTCGGCGCGATCGCCCAGAGGGCGCGCGCGCTGCGCGGCCGGACCTGGGCCGACCTCGTGCGGCCGGGGCTCGAGCGGGCCGCGGGGGTCGTCGGCCGCGCGCTCGCGGCCGGCGGCGAGGCCCTCGCGGCCGTCGACCGCGGAGAGCCCGCCCCGGCGGCGGCGACCGACGGGCCCCCGCCGGTGGGCGCGACCGAGGCCCTCGCTCCGCCCGAGACGCCGGCGGACCCGGGCGTGCCGTCCTCGGTCGACCCGGAGCCGGCCCGCGCGCGCGCGAAGCCGGTCTGGACGCGGAGCCCGGACCACGACCACGACGCGCGGCCGATCCCGGTCCAGGTGCGGCGCGGCGTGCTCGCGCGGATCGAGGCCGACTACGCGCGGCACCGGCTCGGGGCGCGGCGCGAGGACGAGACCGGGTGGGTCCTGCTCGGGCGGCGCGCGGGCGAGGGGGTCGAGGTCACCGGGCGGCTCCGCGCGGGGCCGGGGGCCCACGCGTCGCCCGTCGAGCTCGAGATCGACCACGGCTACGTCTACGCCGCGCTCCTCCTGTGCCGGAGCCGCGGCCCGGCCGAGGTCGTGGGGCTCGCCCACAGCCACCCGGGGTCGCTCGACGTGAACTCGGGCACCGACCTCCTGACCGACCGCGAGCACGTGCGGACGCTCCCGGGCGGGGTCGGGGTCTACCCGATCCTGGTGCGCGAGGAGGCGGCGGACGGGCCCATGCTGTCCGCGGGCGTGCGGCTGGCCTGGTGGGGCATGCGGGCCGAGCGCGCGGGGACCTACGTGCCGTGCGCTCCGCGCGTCGTCCCCGGCGAGGACGACGCGCGCTGGCTCGGCCGGCACGAGGCCGCGCTCGAGGCCGTGGGCGGCCTCGCGCTCGCGCTGCGCGAGCGCGGGCTCGAGGTCCGCCTGGAGCCCGCGCCGGTCGACCCGGAGGGGGACGACGCGCGCGGGGCCCTCGACCTGATCGCGCGCCGCCCACCCCGCGACGCGGACGCCGGCGCGCGCACGCACGTCGCCGTGCGGCGCTTCACGCCCGCCCCGGGGCCGGTGCTCCTCGCCGGGCCGGCCGGCGAGTACCGGCTCGAGGTCGAGTCGCCCGGGGCCGGGCGCGCCCGGGAGGCGGACGTGGCCGAGCAGGTGCTCGCCGCGCTCGAGGCCCTCGACGACCGGGCCGAGCTCCCGGCCGCCGGCCCCCGCGACGGCGCGGCCGCGTCGGCGCTCGCGGACGAGCCCGCGCTGGCGGGGCAGCACGCGGCGCCGGCCAGCGGCCAGCGGGCCAGCGGCCAGCGGGACAGGGGCCAGCGGGACAGGGGCCAGCGGGACAGGGGCCAACGGGACAGGGGCCAGCGGGGAGCCGGCGGCCGGGCCCGGCCGTCCGCGGGCGGCCGCCCGCGCGAGCGGGCCGGCGCGCCCGCTGCCTCGCAGGGTCCTCCCCCGCGCGTCGCCCGCGGTCG